>PUKL01000073.1 GCA_003552275.1 Mollicutes bacterium | reverse complement strand
TTTCCGTCCATGCCGGATTCGATCATCTCGAGGATGGCTTCGAGATCGATGTCCATGTCGCTCTCTTTGAGTTTGTCGAGCTTGGGGATGCCCTTTTTCGATTTCAGGGCGACCTTGGCGAATTCGAGAGGGATCTGCACATTGACCTTGTCCCCGTCGGAGCTGTTTATGCGGATTTTGAACATCTTGAAGGCCTGCTTTTTGGGCGGCTTGGCGTTCTTCTTGTCTTCGAGCGCGGCCAGCAGTTCGGCTCCGTCCTTGGGGGAGATCGTCTTGTTCTGGATCATCTCGAGAATCTTCATTTTTTCTTGGCTCACGGGAATCACTCCTTGAGAAGCTTCAAAGCTTCTTCGCTCGAGATTTCGCCCTTGGCGAGTTTTTCGAGGATTTCGTCGCGGTCACGTTCGTCGGTCTCTTCTTCCTCGACTTTGTAGCCCAAAGCTTCGATGGCTTCATTCAACATCTTCTTGACCGTCGGGTAGGAAACTTTGAGTTCTTTCTCGAGTTGTTTGATGTTGCCTTTGTTCTTGATGAAGAGTTCGATGAAGTAGAGTCTCTCCTTGGAGAGGTAGTTGAACTTGGAAAGTTGGAACTGTCCGCTGATTTCGCTGTGGCAATGCGAACACTCGAGTTTGGTCACGAAGAGGTCGTGGCCGCAGATGGGGCATTCGCCGATGACATGTTTTTGCATGGAATCACTTCCTTATTATACGATTTTGACCGTGATGCGGGCATCTTCCGCCTCGATGAGGACACGGGTGCCCCGGGCGTAACGGATGATGGTGCGGAGTTCTTTGGTGTCCAGACCGACTTCAGCGAGCTGTCGATCCAACTTGCTTCTGCCGAGGCGCAGACCGAAATTGATGAGACCGACAGGGACGGGTAAGGCGCAGAGGAAGCGCATGAGCCAGTTGATCCTTCTCGGCTCGTTGGGGAGTCTGATCGAAACTTTGACGAAGTGGGCCCGTTTGAGGTGTTTCTTGTTGATTTCTTCGGAGACGGGAGCCGTTTCTTCAAGCGCCAAAAGCTCGCTCGCCCTGTCGATGTCGATTTTTCCCTCATACAGATCCTCGAGGGTTTTCACAGGTTCCACATCCTCACCTCCAGTGGACAAGTCCCGTAGCGGTGTTTCGGATTACACTGTCATTATAGGTCATCCGACAGCGAATGTCAACACACAAATCATAAAAATTAATGTTTTGATTAATAATATTAATTTTTAACCTCTATAAATGAAACGAAAACAATATCGTATTTTAACTCATAGCGATTTTGGGCCCTTTCGGAAATTCGGGTCGTAGTTGTGGCATTTTATGGCCACATCGTATATAATATTGAAAGCAAGAACAAGGGAAACCGGGGGACCCGTATGCGTATGGAAAAATACCGTGTGGGCATCGATATCGGGAGTACGACCATCAAGGCCGTCGTGCTCGACGAGAGAGACAACATCGTCCATAAGACGTATGACCGTCATATGAGCAGTATCTCCATCTCCCTCAAGGCGATGTTCGAGAGACTCGAAGAACGTTTCGGCGACATCCCCATGCGCTTCAACTTCACAGGGAGCGCGGGACTCTCTCTCGCCAAACATATCGGCGCTCAATTCACACAAGAAGTCATCAGCGCCACCACGGCGCTCGGACACCATGTCGAAGGCATTGATGTTTGCATCGAACTCGGCGGCGAGGATGCGAAGATCATCTTTTTCGACGGCGCCAACATCGAACAGCGCATGAACGGCACCTGCGCCGGCGGGACCGGCGCTTTCATCGACCAGATGGCCTCCCTTCTCGACACGGATGCCGCCGGTGTGAACGCACTCGCCAAGAACCACAAGAAACTCCATGACATCGCCTCTCGTTGCGGTGTCTTCGCCAAAAGCGACATCCAGCCGCTCTTGAACCAGGGCGCCCGCAAAGAGGATATCGCCGCCTCCATCTATCAATCCATCGTCAACCAGACCGTGGGGGGACTATCACAAGGCAAGAAGATCCGCGGCAAAGTGGCCTTCCTCGGCGGCCCCCTCACTTTTTCGAGCGAACTCCGCAAGCGGTTCATCGATTATCTGAACCTCGAAGACGTCTACACCCCCGAGAACGGGGAGGTCTTCGTGGCCATCGGCGCCGCCCTCGAGGCGAATGAGGCGCCGCTCAGGATCGAGGAAGTGATCGAACGGATTAAGGCCTATCGCCGCCGCCACAAAGACACCATCCGCAAGACCATCGAGCCCCTGTTTGGTTCCGAAGAAGAATACGAGGCGTTCCGCAAACGCCATGAGAAGGCTTCCCTCGAACGGATCGATGTCGGCGCCTACAAAGGCAACGCCTATCTGGGCATCGACGCCGGGAGCACCACGACGAAGATGCTTCTCATCGGTGAGAACGAAGAGATCCTCTATGAATACTATGCCCACAACCGCGGCAACCCCGTCGATGTGACCCGCCGCGCCCTTTTGAAAATGTACGAGACCCTCCATGAAGACATCGTCATCAAGAAAGCCTTCAGCACGGGCTATGGCGAAGAGTTGATCAAGAACGCTTTCCGTCTGGACGGCAGCGAGGTCGAGACCATCTGCCACTACAACGCCGCGAAATATTTCGACCCCGAGGTCAATTTCGTCGTCGACATCGGCGGACAGGACATGAAATGTTTCAAGGTCCGCGACGGCGTCATCACGACGATCATTCTGAACGAGGCCTGTTCGAGCGGTTGCGGCTCCTTCGTGGAGACCTTCTCGGAATCCTTGGGTTATGAAATCAAGGATTTTTCCCGTCTGGCGCTGAAGAGTCGTGCCCCCGTCGACCTCGGCAGCCGTTGCACCGTGTTCATGAATTCAAGCGTCAAGCAGGCCCAATCGGAGGCCGCGAAGACCGAGGACATCTCCGCCGGGCTCGCCATGAGTGTGATCAAGAACGCCCTCTACAAGGTCATCCGCGCTCACGATGTCAAAGAGGAGTACGGCGATCGCATCCTCGTGCAGGGCGGCACCTTTTTGAACGATGCGGTGCTCCGCGCTTTCGAGAGAGAGACGGAGGTCGAGGTGACAAGACCCGCCATCGCCGGTCTCATGGGCGCCTTCGGGGCCGCGTTGCTCGCGCGGGAGGCCTCACAGCCCGCCAATCACAGCACGCTCTTGGACACCGAGGAACTCGAGAACTTCTCCTACGACACCCGCCGTGCGACCTGTCGCAAGTGCGAGAACCTCTGCGCACTGACCGTCAACATCTTCGGTGACGGTTCCCGCTACATCAGCGGCAACCGCTGCGAGAAAGGTGCCGGCATCGAGAACGGATACGACGAACTCCCGAATCTCTATCTCTATAAATACGACAAAGTGCTCTCCTATCGGAGCGACCCCGACAAGGACTATCAAAAGACGGTCGGCATCCCGCTCGTTTTGAACATGTATGAGAACATCCCCTTCTGGCAGCCCTTTTTCGAGGCGTTGGACGTGCGAGTGGTCTATAGCGACCGTTCATCGAAGAAACTCTATGAAGAGGGGCAGGATTCCATCCCGAGCGACACCATCTGCTATCCCGCGAAACTCGTGCACGGTCACATGGAATCCTTGGTGCGCAAGAATCCCGATTTCATCTTCTATCCGAACATCCCCTTCAATTTCAACGAGTCCCCCCACGCCGACAACCACTACAATTGCCCCATCGTCGCCCACTATCCGGAAACGGTCGATGCCAACATGAACCATCTCGACCTGAAAAACTTCCTGCAGCCCTATCTCACCTTGAACGACAAGAAGAAGTTCGTCGCCGCCGCCCAAAAGGCGTTGGCCCCTCATGTCAACGTCACGAAGACGCCCTTGAAAAAAGCCTTTGAAGCCGGCATGAGATCCTATGAAGAGTTCCGCGAGGATGTCCAGAAAGAGGGTGAACGCGCCCTCGCCTACGCCAAAGAGAACAATCTCAACACCATCGTCCTCGCCGGTCGTCCCTACCATATCGACCCCGAGGTCAACCACGGCATCCCCAAACTCATCCGGAGCTTGAACGTCGTTCTCGTGAGCGAGGACGCCGTGAACCATCTCGCCCATGAAGACCGTCTGGGCGTCTTGAACCAGTGGACCTATCACACGCGCCTCTATGATGCCGCCAAGGCGATCAAGGACATGGACCGGGTGAACCTCGTGCAACTGGTGAGCTTCGGATGCGGTCTGGACGCCATCACCACCGACGAGGTCCAACACATCCTCGAAGAGCACAACAAACTCTACACCCAGATCAAGATCGACGAGATCTCCAACCTCGGTGCCGTGAACATCCGGCTCAGGAGTCTGCTCTCGACGATGGAAAAGGAGGCCGACGATCATGGCGAAGCTTGAATACGCCGAAGACGGCAGAATCCTTTTCACCGAAGAGATGAAGAAGGAATACACCGTCCTCGTGCCCCAGATGGCCCCCTATCATTTCGACTATCTCGTCTATGCGATGCGGAGCGAAGGCTACAAGGCCGAACTGTTGACGAGCGACGACTACGAACTCATCCATGAAGGGATGAAATACTCGCACAACGACATCTGTGTACCGGCGATGCTCGTCATCGGCCAGTTCATCGACGCGTTGAAGAAACGAAAACACGACATCCACAAGGTCGCCCTCATCATCGCCCAGACGGGCGGGGGCTGCCGGGCGAGCAACTATATCAAGATCCTGAGAAAAGCCCTCAAAAAGGCGCACATGGAATTCGTGCCCGTGATTTCCCTCAATGCGGGCGGGCTCGAGAAGAATCCCGGTTTCCGGGTGAGACCCCGCCTCATCCACAAGATGCATGACGCCCTTCTTTTCGGTGACACCGTGATGACCCTCATCCACCAAATCCGTCCCTACGAGAAGGAGAAGGGCGCCTGTGAGCGCTTGAAAGCGGAGATCGACAAAGATGTCGAAGCCTATTACCAACACCGGTTCCCCCTCACCTGGGGAAGGAGCAAAAGACTCTGCGACTCCATCATCGAACGCTTCCAGGCGATCGAGACGGAAAAGACCCCGCGGCCGAAAGTGGGCATCGTCGGGGAAATCTATGTCAAATACTCCCCCCTCGGCAACAACCGCCTCGAGAAGACCTTGGAGAACGAGGGCGTCGAAGTGGTGATCCCGCCGCTATACGACTTCTTTCTCTACAGTTTCGACTCGCGGGCGCATGATATCAAGCGTTACGGCGGACCGCGCCGCGAACGCTGGATTCTGAAATTCCTCGTCGCCTACATCGAGTTCTGGCGGGAGAGGACCCGCAAAAAAATCGAAAAGAGCGGTTTCGAGAGACCCGTCTCCTACAAGAAACTCAAGAGCCTCTCCCGGGGGTTCATCGATGTCGGCACGCACATCGGCGAAGGCTGGCTCCTCACCGCCGAGATGATCGACCTCATCGAACACGGCGCCCCGAACATCGTTTGCACACAACCTTTCGGTTGTCTCCCCAACCATATCGTCGGCAAGGGCATGATCAAGAAACTCAAGAACCACTCCCCCCAAAGCAACATCGTCCCCATCGACTATGATACGAGCGCCTCGAAAATCAATCAGTTGAACCGCATCACCCTCATGGTCTCGAACGCTTTCCGCAATTTCGAAAGCGAGCGTGGTTGAGATGGCTTTCGCTTTCGAAAAGAAGAAGACTTCGACGGAGTGTCACGCCCGGACGGGCGTGTTGAAGACCCCTCACGGAGACATCCCCACCCCCGTCTTCATGCCCGTGGGGACGAAAGCCACGGTGAAGACCCTCTCGCCCGAAGAGGCCCGAGAGACCAGCGAAGGGTTGATCCTCGGCAACACCTACCATCTTTGGCTGGAGCCCGGGGAAGACATCATCAAGCTTCACGGCGGCCTCGGCCGTTTCATGAACTGGCCGCACGCTCTGCTCACCGACAGCGGCGGTTATCAAGTCTTCAGCCTGAGCGAACAGAGGCAGATCACCGACGAGGGCGTCCATTTCCGCCATCATAAAAGCGGCGAGCGGCTCTTTCTCTCCCCCGAGAAGAGCATCGCCATCCAAGAAGCCCTGGGCGCCGACATCATCATGTGCCTCGACGAATGTCCGCCTTTCGACGCTCCGCGCGCCTACATGGAGGAAAGCGTAGAACGCACCCTCCGCTGGGCGCAACGTTCGAAAGACGCACACAAACGCAAAGACCAGGCCCTTTTCGGCATCATCCAAGGCGGCGGTCACAACGATCTGCGGGAAGCCTCCCTCGCCGGGCTGAGAGACATCGGGTTTCCAGGTTACGCCGTGGGCGGCCTTTCCGTCGGCGAGTCGAAGGAGGAGATGCTCGCCGTGCTCGATCACCTCGCCCCTCTCCTCCCCGAAGAGAAGCCCCGCTACCTCATGGGGGTCGGCACCCCCGTCTATCTCCTCGAAAGCATCGAACGGGGGATGGACATGTTCGATTGCGTGCATCCGACCCGGCTCGCCCGCCACGGCGGCGCCTACACGAGATGGGGCCGCATCAACATCAAGAGCGCCGCATACGCCGAAAGCAAGGAGCCCCTGGACGAATGCGACTGCTTCGTGTGCCGCGATTACACAAGGGCCTACATCCGGCATCTTCTGAAATCCCGCGAGACCTTCGGCCAGCGACTGGTGAGCTATCACAACCTTTACTTTTTGAAGCGACTCCTCGCCCGGGCCAAAGAAGCGATCGCCAATGACGACTACCTTGCTTTCAAGAATGTTTTTTTGAAGGATTACCGCAGCAACGGGCGTTGAACTTTGTCCGCTTTGGTGTTTCATTCTCCTTGCATATGCGTTATAATGGGTTTAAGTAAAGCGGAGCCCAATTGGAGGTCATAATATGTTCGAAAAAGACGACCACTTCACCCAAAAACCTTCAATCAAAGTCATCGGTATCGGCGGTGGCGGCGGCAACGCCGTCAACCGGATGATCGAGAACGAGGTGAAAGGGGTCGAATTCGTCGGCATCAACACGGACGCCCAAGTCCTCCGTCTTTCGCATGCCGACATCCGCCTCCAGATCGGTAAGAGTCTCACCCGCGGGCTCGGTGCCGGCGCCGACCCCGAAATCGGCCGCCGGGCCGCTTTGGAGAGCGAAGACGAGTTGCGCGACCTCCTCAACGACACCGACATGGTGTTCCTCACCGCCGGCATGGGCGGAGGCACCGGGACGGGTGCCGCGCCCGTCATCGCCAAGATCGCCCGCGAATGCGGGTGTCTGACCATCGGCATCGTCACCAAACCTTTCAAGTTCGAAGGACGCCGTCGCGTGGCGACCGCCCTCGAAGGACTCGACGCGTTGAAACCCTATGTGGACACCCTCATCATCATCCCCAACGACCGCCTTCTCTATGTGGTCGATCGCAACACATCGATGTTGGAGGCGTTCCGCGAGGCCGACAATGTCCTCCGTCAAGGTGTGCAGGGCATCGCCGAGATCATCACGGTCCCCGGTCTCATCAACGTCGATTTCGCCGACGTCAAGACCGTCATGAAGGACAAGGGTACCGCCCTCATGGGCATCGGGATCGCGAGCGGTGAAGGTCGGGCGACCGAAGCCGCGAAGAAGGCGATCCATTCGCCCCTCCTCGATGCCAACATCGACGGGGCGACCGATGCCATCGTGAACGTCACGAGCGGCACCGACATCTCGCTTTGGGAGGTCACCGAAGCGATCGAGGCCATCCAGGCCGCCAGCTCCACCGAAATCAACATCATCCACGGTGCGACCATCAACGAAGACCTTGAAGAAGAGGTCATCGTCACCGTCATCGCCACCGGTTTCGACGAGAAGAAGAAAATCGAGATCGACCAGCTCGGTGAAAGCGAATACGTCGAGACCGAATATTCCCCGAAGCCCCAAGGGAAGACTTCGAAGAAACCCGCGAAAAAAGCCGACAAGAAGAAGAGGGGCAAAACCGAAGAACCACCGAAGGACGAGGAAGAGAAAGAACCCAAGAAGGAGAACATCCCTTCTTGGCTCAAATCCCGCTTCAAGTGACGAACATGAACAAACCCCTAGTCGACAGACTGCTCGGCCTCCAAGGCGTCCGAATCGTCATGGCTTCGAAATATCTGGATGCCGACGGCATCCGCGCCTTTTATGAAGCCGGCATCCGTGATTTCGGCGAAAGCCGGGTGGAGCACTTCCTGAAAAAAGCCCCCCTTCTCGAAGACCTTCCTTTCCGCCGCCATTTCCTCGGCACCCTGCAGACCAAGAAAGTGAAAAAGATCATCAACCGCATCGACTGCCTGCACAGTCTCGACCGGCCGAAACTCGCCAAAGAGATCGAGAAGCGGCGACACGAGCCGTTGGATTGCTTCGTGCAGGTGAACATTTCCGCCGAAAGCCAAAAACACGGTGTCGCCCCCGCAGAGCTGGAAAACTTCCTGGACCATGTCCGAGACTTGGAGAAAGTCCGGGTGATCGGGCTCATGGGGATGGCGGAACTGACCGACGACGAAGAGCGCATCCGGGAACAATTCGCTTTGTTGCGGCGGTTGCGCGATGAAGCGAGAACAAGCTATCCCGACATCCGGGAGCTATCGATGGGGATGAGCGGCGATTATGAGCTCGCGCTCGCCGAAGGAGCCACCATTCTCCGGCTCGGGCGCATCCTCTTGAGGGAGGCATTCGATGAGCAGGAAGAAAGATAAGCAAAACGCCTACGAACGCACCGAATTCATCAAGGTCGATGAAGAAGTCGATGTTTTTGAACTCGCCGACAAGCTTCTCTATCGGAAGCCCCTCATCCTGAACTTCGAGGATTTCGACATCGTCGAGAGCAACCGCATCATCGTCTTCCTCTCGGGGGTCATCTATGCGCTCGACGGTGACGTCGAGGTCATCCGGGAGAAGATTTTCGCCTTCGCGACGAAAAAGGATCTCAAAGACAAGAGCCTTCGTTCGTTCATCAAGAAATACAAGGAGTAGTTTTCATGCTGGCATCACTGTTGTCGATATTGTTATTGGTGCTTGAGGTCTATTTTTTCGTCCTCATCGCCTACATCCTGTTGTCATGGTTCCCCACCATCCGGGAAAGCCGGTTCTATTATTACCTGCACCGTCTCGCCGACCCCTACATGCGTTTCTTCCGGGGGATCCTCGCCTTCGGGGGGATGGATTTCACCCCGATCGTGGGCTTTTTGATCTATCGCTTCGGACTCTATGCGTTCGCCGAGTTCGTCGCATCGCTTTGATGCATGCTTGCAATTTGTGCGACTTCGCATTATAATGACATAAACAAAAAGACAACGAACATCGTTGAAGCGGACACGTTTTCGGCATTGTCTGTAGAAGAGACCAAGTGGTCGCTGCGAACTTGGACAGATACGCCGAGAATATCACCGTGGAGATGGGGGTTCGCCAAGGGCCCTCCGCCGGAAGGCGTTATCATTTCCGAGAGCTGGGCAACCGGAATGAAGGTGGCACCGCGGACCATAGGTCCGTCCTTCGAGGGTTGCTTTTTCTTTTTCATATTAAGGAGGAATCCGCAATGAGAGATTACAAGGACACGCTCCACATGCCGAAGACCGCTTTTCCCATGCGGGGGAATCTCGGCAAGCGGGAGCCCGAACAACAAACATTCTGGGAAGAGAACGACATCTATGCAAAACGTCTCGCGAAGAACGAGGGGAACCCGACCTTCACCCTTCCCGACGGTCCGCCCTACGCCAACGGCGACATCCATATCGGCACCGCCATGAACAAGGCCCTGAAGGACATCGTCGTCCGCGACAGGAGCATGCGGGGCTATCACGCCCGCTATGTGCCGGGCTGGGACACGCACGGCCTTCCCATCGAGAGCGCCCTCACGAAGAACGAAGGCGTCGACCGCAAGAGCCTCACCATCGCCGAATTCCGCAAAAAATGCGAAGACTATGCGTTGGGCCAAGTCGTCAACCAGCGGGCCCAGTTCAAACGCATCGGCATCCTGGGCGAGTGGGAGGACCCCTATCTCACCCTGGACAAGTACTACGAGGCCTCGGAACTCGAGATCTTCGCCGACATGGTCGAAAAAGGGCTCGTCTTCAAAGGCTTGAAGCCCGTCTATTGGTCCCCTTCGAGCGAGACGGCCCTCGCCGAGGCGGAGATCGAATATGCCGACAAGCGGTCGCCGTCGATCTATTTCACCTTCGACGCCGTGGACACGGGCTCCTTCGAGGACGATTTCAAGTTCCTCGCCTGGACGACGACGCCCTGGACGATCCCCGCCAACCTCGCCACCGCCGTCAGTGAAGAGATCGACTATGTGTTCTGCGAAGCCGACGGCACCGTCTATGTCTTCGCGGCGGCTCTGGAAAGAGAGATCATTGAGAAGCTCGGTTTCCAAAAGACACGCACCATCCGCCATGTCAAAGGCCGGGAGCTCATCGGTCTCACCTACAAGCATCCGCTCTACGACCGGGTGAGCCCGATCGTCTCCGGTCACCACGTGACCGTGGAGAGCGGGACCGGTCTCGTCCACATCGCCCCGGGTCACGGGGAGGACGACTTCCTCATCGGTCAGAAGGAAGGCCTGGAGGTCTTTTGCCCCGTCGACGAGCGCGGCCATATGACGAAGGAAGCAGGACGCTACGAAGGCATGTTCGTGGAAAAATGTTCGAAAGAGGTCGTGAAAGACCTCGAAGAGACGGGCAACCTCTTGAAGATGGAATGGATCGAACACAGCTATCCGCATGATTGGCGGACGAAGAAGCCCGTCATCTTCCGGGCCACGGACCAGTGGTTCGCTTCGGTGGAGAGTCTGAAGGAGGACTTGTTGCGGGAAGTCGAGAAGGTCCGATGGATCCCTTCCTGGGGCAAGGTCCGCATGGAGAACATGATCAAGGACCGCGAATCGTGGTGCATCAGCCGCCAGCGCGCCTGGGGCGTGCCCATCCCCGTCTTCTATCATGAGAACGGCGAAGCGATCCTCGATGCCGACATCATCCGCCATGTGGCGAAACTCTTCGGAGAACACGGCTCGAACATCTGGTTCGAATGGGACGCGAAAGATTTGCTCCCCGAAGGATATGCCAGTGACAAGAGCCCCAACGGCCGCTTCACCAAAGAGACCGACATCCTCGATGTCTGGTTCGATTCGGGCACCTCCCACAAAGGCGGCATGACGGACAAGGGTCTTCCCTTCCCCGCCGACCTCTATCTCGAGGGGAGCGACCAATACCGCGGCTGGTTCAACAGCTCGCTATCGACGGCCGTCGCTTCGCGCGGCGAGAGTCCCTACAAGACCTGCCTCACCCACGGGTTCGTGGTCGACGCCGACGGCAGGAAGATGTCGAAGTCACTCGGGAACGTCGTCAATCCCTTGAAGGTCATGGACGAGCTCGGTGCGGACATTTTGCGTCTTTGGGTCGCCTCCGTCGACTATCAGGCGGATGTGCGCATCAGCGACAAGATGATGAAACAAGTCGCCGAGAACTACCGCAAGATCCGCAACACCTTCCGCTTCATGCTGGGGGTGCTCTCCGGCTTCGACATCGATCGTGACGGCGTCCCTTATGAAGAAATGGACGAACTCGACCGCTACGTCCTGCAAAAACTCGACAAACTCGTGGCCGACGCCAACGCCTATTACGACCGCTACATGTACGACGATGTCATGCGCATCGTCAACCGCTTCGTGACGAACGACCTGTCCGCCTTCTACCTCGACATCATCAAAGACATCGTCTATATCGAGAAAAAACACGACAAACGCCGCCTCTCCGCGCTGAGCGTGGTGTATCGCGCACTTTCGGCCCTCTTGCGTCTGCTCACCCCGATCATCCCCCACACCACGGAAGAGGCCTACCAACATATGCCGAAGAAAGCCGAGACGAGCGTCTATCTCGAAAACATGCCCCAACAACGCTTCCCGGAGGACAAGGCGCTCAAGAAGAAGTATGACGCCTTCATGGAACTCCGCGACCAGGTCTTGAAATCGTTGGAGGACGCCCGCCGGGAGAAACGGATCGGCGGCAGCCTCGAAGCGCGGATCAGACTCTATCCCGCCGGCGAGGAGAAGAAGCGCCTCTTGGAAAGCGTCGACGACCTCGCCCGTCTCTTCATCGTCAGTGAGGCCGAGATCGTCCTCGAGGGTGAGGGCGCCTACAAGCACGAGGGGCTTTCGCTGGATGTGTTGCCGGCGGAAGGCGACAAGTGCGAACGGTGCTGGAAGATCGGCCGCACGAACGACGAGGGTGTCTGTCCGCGCTGTGAGAACGTACTCGCCGACCATACGTGTCATTGATTTTTCACGGCATCTGGAGTAGAATAGGGACGCAAGTGAAAACATGCCTCAAGACGGCGATGATACCATGAGAAGGCCTTTCTTCCAAAAGATTCCCATCCGGCTTGCCATGTATCTGACGGGTTTCTTCGTCACCGCCGCCGGTGTGGTCTTCATCATCCGCAGCGAATTCGGGGCCGGACCCTGGGATGCCGTGACCTACAATCTGAGCCGGCTTCTCGGGATTTCCCTCGGCTGGGCGAGCTTCGTCGTGAACACCGCGGTGTTGGCCTTCGTCATCGCGGTCCGCCGGAAATGGCGCTTCCTTTTCGTCTTGATTCCGATCTATGGTATCCGCGTCTCGCTCGATTTGTGGGATGCGCATATCCTCGACGGCAGGCTCATGGACAATCCTTTGGCCTTGAACGCCTTTCTCTATGTCTTCGGGGCCTTTGTGCTCACGCTCGGTCTCGCCCTCATCATCGAGAGCGGTTATCCCGCGATGGTGTTCGACGAAGTCATGCTGTTCTTCATGGATCTGTTCAAGACCGAGAATGTGACGGTGGTCCGTCTCTCGAACGAGCTATTCGCGATCATACTGGCGAGCATCCTCGGGGTCGCG
>PUKL01000084.1 GCA_003552275.1 Mollicutes bacterium | reverse complement strand
TGGTATGTGATAAATGTAAATATGGTGCTCTCTGTCGAACACGCCATGCTGAAGACGCAACTCGAAAAAATCGATTTAGCTCCGATGACTCCCCCAAAAACCGATGGTTCAGAAACGAACATTTTCTGTCCGTCAAAAATATCCGAGGTGATCCCATGCAGAAAAAAGTCGCACTCATATTCACCGGTGGCACGATCGCCATGAAAGTCGACTCCAAACTCCAAGGTGCCATCCCTTCCGTTTCTCCCGACGAGATTCTCGAAACGTTGAAAAAAGAGACCGCCCACGAGAATCTCGAAGCTTTCGAATTCTCCCGGCTTCCGAGTCCTTCCATCACGCCCGCCAAAATGCGGGAACTCCGGACCGAGGCCGAGAGATTCCTCGACGACGAAGATTGCGCCGGTGTCGTCGTCGTTCACGGAACGGACACCCTCGAGGAGACGGCCTTCTATCTCGATGCGACGATGAAGACGGAGAAACCTTTGGTCGTGACGGGCTCGATGAAGAATGCGAGCGAACTCGGCTATGACGGGCTCACGAACCTCGATTCCTCGATCCGCGTCGTTCTTGCTGAAGAATCGCGGGGGAAAGGCGTCCTCGTCGTCATGAACTACCAGATCCACGCCGCCTTCGAAGTGACGAAGACACACACACTCAATCTCGACACCTTCAAGAGTGTGGATTTCGGCCCCTTGGGCATCATCGACGGCGATGATGTTCTCTATTACCGCACGTTGTCATCGAGCCGGTCCTACGGCCTCGAGAACGAGATCGACGATCGGGTGGCCCTCGTCAAGGCCTGTGCGGGGATGCAAGGCGATATTTTCGACCACTATGTCGAGAAAGGCTATCGGGGCGTCGTCGTCGAAGCGCTCGGACGGGGGAATGTGCCCACCGACATGATGGAAGGCATAAAAAAAGCCCGCGCGGCGGGACTGGAGATCATCATCACCTCCCGGACCGTGGCCGGGCGTGTGCTCGACACCTACGGATATCCGGGCGGGGGAAAGGACCTGGTCAGACACGGTTGCATCCTCGGTGGCACCCTTTCCGGCCCAAAAGCCCGCATTCTACTCATGGTAGCCCTCGGAAACGGCAAGGATCATGAAGAAATCAAGACTATCTTCAAAAACTGAAATTGGGGTTTATCGGCTTTGTTGAGGTGTTAAATGCCTTTTTTGGCACATGTTTTCGCCCGTTCTCATAAGAAAAACGCACGACGAGGGTCTTCCTCCGTGCGTTTTTTCATTCTGCGGGTTGGAAATAATCACTGATTCTCACCCCGGCCGGATTGTCGGGAACTCCCCACTCCTCAGGGCCTTTTCTCTCTTGCAGGACATCCCGGGCACAATGTCCCAGGGCATAGAACATGATGAGGAGGGAATCGACGCTCCGGAAAGTGTCGAGCGTCCAGTCCAACTCGTCATGGACGGGCATGAGTCTTTCATAGCGCATCCGATAACAAGTTTCCGGTATGTCCCGCCTCTGCCAGAGGTCGAGTTCGAACTGGGCCGACAGAATGATCCGGACGAGTTCGAGTGTCCTGACATCATCGATCGCGTCCTTCTCGGTTTGTGTACAAATCTTTTCGATGACGGTGTCTTCGATATAGGTTGCCAAAAATTCGTCGGTCGGGGGAGTGAGAAAATTTTCGGGATGTGCGGGGTCGTTTTCCAGATAGAGACCGGCATGTGAAAGTTCGTGTATTAACGTTTTTAGTGACACGGCATTCGTCAAAGGATGCGTTTTCACATGGACTGATCGGTCCGGAAATTTTCTCGCGAATCCGGCGAGACCTTTTTTTGACATGTGGATTGTGAGCGAACGGTTCCAATCGCTTCCGTTGAAAAATTCTTGGATCGGTTCTACGAGTGTTTCCGCATTCCGCTCTTTCTCCAGAGGAAAGGATTCTCTGAGTCGCCGAAACCAGTTTTGCCATTCCAGCCCGTGTTTGTCCACAAGCTCTTTCGCTCTTGGCAGGTATTCCACCAGTGTCTTCTCGAGGATTTCCTCCAACTTTGTGAGGGAGATGCCCGCCGTCTTCAAGACGAAATCGAGATAGTCATCATGACCCAACAGTTGCGCACGGTGGGTGCGCATGGCCATGAGACGGACCACGTCGGGACGTAAAGCCCAGGCGAGGAGTCGTCTGTCTTCGGGATAACCGGCCAGGTTTTCAATACGGTTGCGGAGCCGGGCGATTTCGGGATGGTGTTCGATGAGCGCTCTTTGTACGGCGTGATGTTTTCTGTCGAGAGTCGCGGCCCAGCGGATGATTTCTTCGTCGAGCGGTGTGAGGTCGTTATCCGCCCCTTCGACGATGTTCTCCCATTCCTTTTCGGCATACTGCCGGGTGGCCTGCACGAATCCGTCAAAGCTCATGAAACCACCTAACGGTTGGCGATGATCCGCAAGGCTTCCTTGATGAGCACCGCCGTCTCTTTGGACATGTCGAGTTCCTTGACCACGTTGTCGATTTCCTTCTTTTTGTAGCCGAGCGCGCGAAGGGCGTCCTCGAGTTCTTCGACCTTCTGTCTGCTCTTGACGGTGAGGACGTCCGTCTGCAGTTTGCCTTTGAGGTCGAGCACGATCTGCTGGCTCGCTTTCGGACCGATACCCGGGAACCGGTTGAGGTATTTCGTGTCGGCCATCTCGATGGCCCGCACGATCTCTGCGACATCCGCGGCCGCCACGACGGCGAGGGCGCTCTTCGGACCGATTCCCTTCACGTCGAGGAGCTGTTCGAAGAGACGTTTCTCCTTGATGGTCGAGAACCCATACAACGTGATCGCATCATCACGGACATGATGATGGATGTAGACTTTTGTTGCGGAGCCTTCTTGGAACGCGAAAGGATTCGGAACCACGACATGGTAGCCGATCCCGCCCACCTCGAGTGTGATCTTTTCCGGTTCGATTTCCGTGATGGTGCCGTTCATATACGTATACATAATATCCCCTCGGTTTTGGTTTGTGTAGAAACTTTATAGAAGTGTGATAACCATCGCCGTGGCAAGACCGAAATACACGACGAGGGCGGTGATGTCGTTGATGGTTGTAATGAAGGGACCGCTCGCCACCGCGGGGTCGATACCGATCTTGTGCAAGACCATCGGGATCAGAGAGGCCTGGAAGGTCGAGACGGTGAGTGCCGTGAGGACCGCGAGTCCGACGACGACAGCGACATTCACAGGCTCTATGAGACCGTCACGGATGACGCCCATCGGCGCCACCGTCAAAAAGACGAAGGCGAGGAGGAATGTGAGAAGTCCGAGAATGACGCCGTTCACCAAACCGATAGCTGCTTCCCGCATGAGATGTCTGGTGGCGGAAAGCTTCGTGGACAGGGTCTCGCGGCTGATCGAAAGCACCGTGACAGCCAGCGACTGGGTGCCGATATTACCGGCCATGCCCAAGATGAGCGGTTGAAAGAGCACCAACGCCGTGACCCGGGAGATGGTCTCCTCGAACGAAGCCAGAACGCTCGCGATGATGAGATTCAACACCAACAGCAGAGCGAGCCAGGGAAAACGGCCCTGCGCGCTCTTGATCGTCTTTTCGCGCGGACTGTCTGCGGGGGAGACGGCGGCGAGGCGCGCATAGTCGTCGTGGGCGGCTTCTTCGATGATGTCCAAGGCGTCATACATCGTGATGACGCCTTGGATTCTTCCTTCCTCGTCGAGTACGGGCATGGCGTCCGTGTCGTATTTTTGGATGTCACGGACCACTTTCTGGATGCCGTCTTCCGTCTTCACCGAGCGATAAGAAGGGTTCATGATCTCTTTGATCATCAGGGGGTGTTTGGCCACGATGAGGGTCTTCAAATCGAGAATCCCTTGTAACCGGTCGTCTTCGTCGATGACGAAGAGACTGTCGATCGTCTCCACTTTGTCGGCTTCGGCCACGAGCTTCTTCATCGCCTCTTTCACATCCATTTCGGGCGAAAGACCGATGAAGGCGGGGTTCATCTCGGAGCCGGCCGTGGCATGGCGATATTTCCAAAGCTTCTTGAGACGATCACGTTGGTCGTCATCGAGGAGGGCCATGAAGGCGGCGCTCTCTTTGTCTTTCATGTTCTGCAAGATGTCGACGGCGTCATCGGGGGCCATCGCGGCGATGACCTCTTTCGCCTTCGTTTCTTCCAACTCCATGATGAAATCCGCACCCCGTTCTTCGGGGAGTTGTTCGAAGAGGCGGGCCAGTTTCACATTTCCGCTGTGTTCGTAGAGACGTTGCCGCTCCTTTTCATCCATGAGCAACAACGCCTCTTTCAAGTCGAAGGCGTGGTATTTCTTGAGCTTGCTCTCCAGCATGCGGATCCTTGTTTCACGCCGGACGAGATGCAGGATTTCGGTGGGCTTGTGGCGTTTCCTCAGTGTCATCTTGGGCATGGCGAAAGCTCCTCAAAGACGCAGGATGATGAAAGAGGCGAGGGAGAAATAGATGATGAGCCCCAGAATGTCGTTCAAGGTGGTGATGAAAGGACCGCTCGCCACCGCGGGGTCGGCCTTGAGCCTGTCCAGGGTCATCGGTATCAAAGCTCCGAAGAAAGAGGCGAAGGCGAGCGCGACGGCCAAGGATAGACCGATGGTGAGCGCCACGAGGAAGGGGGGATTGACGCCGGCGCCGGTGAATGTCAAAAAGGCGAGGGAGGTGAGAAAGGAGAGCGACCCGATCGCCAGTCCGTTCAGGGCGCCGACACGGAATTCCTTGAACATGTGGCCAAAGACCGTGGTACGGTCGGGATAGAACCCTTTCGATATCCCCCGGACGGTCACGGCCAGGGATTGGGTGCCGGTGTTCCCCGCCATGTCGAGGATGAGCGGCTGGAAGAAGACGAGCACCACGACGGCTTCAAGCGTGGACTCGAAGCGGGAGATGATCGTCGAGATGACAAGTCCCAATAGCAACAACAAAAGCAACCAGGGCAACCGGTGCATGGCCGAAGAGAAAACCGAGACGTGCACACGGCGATCGGAGGGAATCGTGGCGAAGCGGGCATAGTCTTCATCGGTCTCTTCATCCAGCACGTCGACGGCATCGTCCATGGTGATGACGCCCTTGAGGCGGTTCTTCTCGTCGACGACCGGCAAGAGGGGAATCTCGTATTGCTGCATCAGACGGGCGGCTTCTTCACTGTCGGTATCCTGTTGCACGGTGATGATCTCGGTGACCATGAGATCGGCGATGCTGTTCGGACTCCTGGCCTGGATGAGACGTTTCAGATTGACGGCCCCTTCGAGAAAGCCGCTCTCGTCCAAGACAAAAAGGCGTTGGATCCCTTCGGTCGTATTGGCGCTCTTGACCAGAGTCCGCATGGCGTCTTTCACATCCATATCCCTGTGGAGAACGATGTAGTCCGACGTCATGATGGAACCCGCCGTCTCTTCCTTGTGACGGGCGAGAGCCTGGAGCTTCTCCCTCACGGGAGTGGGCATATGTTGGAAATAGCGCAAACGATCGGCAAGTCCCATCGTCTTCAAGATGTCGGTGGCCACATCACCGCGCATGCCCATGAGAACTTTGGCGGCCTTGTTTTCCGGTAGGGATGCGAGCACGTCGGCCGCGAAGGGAGCTTCGACATGGGAAAGGACCTCGGAAAGACGCTTGCGGCCCAGAGCCCCGACAACGAACCGCAATCGATCGTCATCAAGCTTGGCGAGGGCCTCGGCGATGTCCGAGGGATGATGCTTGTCGACGGCGCTCGTGATTTCTTTCTTCGTGCCGGCGGCGAGCAGGCCGGCAAGAGTCCTTTGATCGGCATCCATGTGTTGTATCCCCCTTTGTGGTCCATGAACTCCATTATCCAATGAACACTTGGTGGTCCGCACGACGAGGGTGGTCGCACGGTAATTGTTTGTTTACGAACTTTTATTCCGAGAACTCGAATTCTTCGCCGAGGATGCGCACGGTGTCGCCGGGTTCGGCCCCGAGTTTCTTGAGTTCCGCCTCGACCCCGAGTTCCTTCAACCGGCGGGCGAAACGGCGGACGCCTTCGTGTTTGGTGAAATCGGTCATGGCGAAGAGTTTCTCGATCCCTTCCCCTTCGACTTCGAGCATGCCGTCGTCGCCCCGGCGGATCGTGAAGGGCTCCTTTTCTCCCTCGAAGGTGTATTCGACATAGGTCTCGAACGCCTCGGGCGTGTACAGGGCTTCTTTCTTCGTCTCGTCGAGGGTGTCGGCGACAAGGTAGACGAGCTCTTTTATGTTCATCTTCGTGACGGAACTGATGGGGACGATGGGGGCTTTCCCTTTGTAAAGGCTTCGGAAACGTTCGAGATTCGCTTCCGCCTCGGGCATGTCCATCTTGTTCGCGGCGATCACTTGCGGGCGATTCTCCAAATCATGTTTGTATGCTTTGAGCTCTTCGTTTATCGTTACGAAATCTTCATAGGGGTCGCGGCCCTCGAACGCGCTCATATCGATCACATGCACAAGGACTCTCGTCCTTTCGATATGGCGCAGGAACTGTTGACCGAGACCTTCGCCCCGACTGGCGCCTTCGATGAGTCCCGGCATGTCGGCGGCGACGAAACTCCTGTCGTCATCCGTGCCGACGACACCGAGATTGGGGACGATCGTGGTGAAAGGGTAGCTCGCGATCTTCGGCTTGGAGGCCGAAATGACGCTGATAAGCGTCGATTTTCCCGCATTCGGCATCCCGATGATGCCCACATCGGCCAACAGTTTGAGCTCGATCCGGAGATCGAGTTCTTGGCCCGGCTCGCCTTTTTCGGCGTAATCGGGCGCCGTGTTGCGGCTGCTTGCGAAAACGGCGTTGCCCCGCCCGCCGCGGCCGCCTTTCAGGATGCGGGCTTTCTGGCCGTGTTCGGTGATGTCGGCCAGAACCTTGTCGTTCTTGGCATTGAAGATCGTCGTCCCCACGGGGACCTTCAAAAGGAGGTCTTCGCCGTCTTTGCCTTTCATTTTCTTGTTTTTGCCGGCTTCGCCGTCTTCGGCCTTTCGCAGCCGGTTGTAGCGGAATTCGAGCAACGTGGAGAGCCCTTCGTCACCGACGAAAAAGACGTCGCCGCCCCGGCCGCCGTTGCCGCCGGAGGGTCCGCCCTTGGGTACATACTTTTCGCGGCGGAAGGCGCTCATACCGTCCCCGCCCTTGCCGCTGCGGATGGTGATTTTGACAAGATCGATGAACATGGGGGTCACTCCTTATAGTGTCGCGAGCCAATGGTCAAGGGCTTCGCGGGTCGAAAAACGCAAGAAATGTTTTTTATGGGCGATTGTTTTCACGATGCCCTCGATGCGTTTGCGCCGGTCATCGAAGAAGTAGACATATTGCAAGAACTCCTGGTCGATGTCCTCGTCGCACCCTTCGGCCATGTCGCTGCGGTGGCGGTGTTTGTACTTCGCCTCCCGTTCGATGATACCTTTCAAGGCCTCTTTACGATCATAGCTCAGCAAGATGACCGTGTCGGCATAGTGCAAGCGGTCGGCAAACGTCGGCGTGTGAAGGTAGTTGCCGTCCATGACGAAACGGGGATTCTCCCGCATGAAGCGCCGGACTTTCTCCTGAAACAACGCCCCGTCGATCGGTGTCCAATCCTTCTCCCAATAGACCGTGTCGAGATGGAGGATGGGAACGGCGAGCTTTTCGCCGATCATCCTCGCCAGGGTTGTCTTGCCGCTGCCGCTGCTGCCGAGGATGATGGTCCGTTTCAAGAAGGCTTCGCCCACGAGCCGTTCATAAGCCAGACGATGGATGGAGGGGATGTAGCCGATGTATTCGAACTGCAGCCTTTTCAAGAAACCGAGCATCCGGCTGTTGGCGGGGTGGGTGTCGATCCGGATGGATTCCACCCCCTCTTTCTTCGCTTTTGCGAAGAGCCAGAGGAAGAGGGCCGTGGCGACACCCCGCCGCTGTGCGTCGGGGGCGACGACGATCCGGTGCACGGCGAAGGATTCATCCCGCATCCAGGGAAGATCACGGTAGGCCTTCTCGTCACCGGGAAGGACCGCCATGGCCCCGAGGATTTTGCCTTTCTTCTCATAGACATAGAGGGCTTCCTTCTCGATGTCTTCGGCAAAGTGCGTCTTCCTCGGATATGTCGTGTCCCATTGCTTGATAGCCTTCGCGCGCATGTCCTTGATCGTTTTGAGGCTCAAGGCGTCGATTTGGTCGAGATCGTTTGTTTTCGCAAGTCTGATCATGTCATTCACCTATATGCCATTATACAATAGCGGCGCCCAAGAAAAAAGGCAAACAGCCTTGGACTGTCTGCCTGACTATTCGGGATACACCGAAGCACGTTTTTTCGATTTGCCCATCCGTTCGAATTTGACGATGCCGTCGACTTTGCTGTAGAGGGTGTCATCGCCGCCCACACCGACATTGACGCCGGGATGGACCTTGGTGCCGCGCTGACGATAGATGATGGCTCCGGCTTTGCACCGTTGCCCGTCTCCGCGCTTGGCTCCGAGGCGTTTCGCTTCGGAGTCCCGACCGTTCTTGGTCGAGCCGACACCTTTCTTCGTGGCCATGAACTTCATGACTTTGATTTCCATCAACATTTCCACTCACCTCCGCTTATCGCTTTCATGGTTCTATGCTTTGATGTTGGTGATCTCGAGTTTCGTGTAGGGTTGTCTGTGTCCCTTTTTACGACGATAGTTCTTTTTCGGCTTGATCTTGAAAACCGTGATCTTCTTGCGTTTTCCGTGTTTGACGATCTTCGCTTCGACCGCGGCCCCTTTGATGTGAGGGTCACCGATGCGGGTCTTCTCCCCGCCGATGAGCAAAACCTTGTCGAATGTCACGGTTTTCCCTTCTTCCGCATCCAGCTTTTCGACATAGATCTCTTCGCCTTTTTGGACGCGGAATTGCTTTCCGCCGGTTTCGAACACTGCGTACATGCTCACGAGCACCTCCTCGTTGTCAAGACTCGCCATGGGGGTGATGGTCGGAGACCATGCTTTCAGACCCTTTCTGAGCGGTATGCTGCTGAGCGTCGGACCCTCTTGTGGAGTCCGTGTCGGCTTCAAGGGAAGCCGTTTTCGGCGTATCCCACCGAACAGCTACCCTATTATACAGGATGGAGCACTTCTTGTAAAGGCGGAAACGACGATTTTCCTCAAAGGTCGCCGTGTTCCTTGAAGGAATGATACCTGCCCTTGCCGATGATGACATGGTCCAAGACCGCGATGTCCATGAGACGACCGTTCTTCACCATCGTGTCTGTGATCCGTTTGTCGCTTTCCGACGGAGTGGGGTCGCCCGAAGGGTGGTTGTGGACGAGGATGACGGAGGCCGCCGAAAGCACCACGGCATGCTTGAAGAGTTCACGCGGATGCACAAGGGCGGCCGACAGCGAGCCGATGAAGAGTTTGTGTTTTTCGATGAGAGCGCCTTTTGTGTCGAGATAGAGCGCATAGAAGGTCTCCTGGCTCTTCGTCTCCAAAGCGAGGCGCATATGTTCATACACAGCCTCCGGATTGAGCAGTCGCTCTCGTGAAGGGAAAGGCTCGTCCATGAGGCGTTTGCCGAGCTCCAAGGCGGAGAGGAGCTGGATCGCTTTCGCTTCTCCCAGGCCGGGAATACGGGTGAGTTCGCGGACACTCGCTTCATCGAGCGCGCGGATCGATGGATAGCGACAAGCGACCTCCTGGGCGAGGTCGAGCACACTCTTTTGTTTTGTGCCCGTGCGCAGGATGATGGCGATGAGCTCCCGGATGGAGAGAGCTTCACGCCCTTGATGCAAGAACCTTTCGCGCGGTCTTTCGTTGTCCGGCATCTCTTTGATCATATACATGCGACCGCCCCCTTTCTTCCCGATGATACGAAAGGGGCGGTGTCATTTCTTTTCGAGGGTGGAAAGAATCTTGCCGTGGGCCCGCGCAAGGGCGACCGAAGGTGCATGCGAATCGTAGAAATCTTCAGTGACGGTGTCCGTCTCGACGAGAAAGACCTCCATGTGCCAGACCTTGTGGGTGAAGGTGTGGGTGACCGTGCCGAGGGAACGGACATTCTTCACTTCGACCCCGTGGTCCTTGTGCAGGGTTGCAAGAGCTCCATCAAGGTCCTTGGTATATTGCGGCAGGGTGTGCAATCCCCCGAGAAGGCCCCGGACGGGTCGTTTTTCCAAAAGAACGCCTCGGGCGTTTTTGACAACGAAGGTCCGATAGGTCTCGATGGTTTTCTCCCTTTGGGCGCCGCGCACCGGGAGAACATCCACCATATCATGTTCGTATGCGAAACATTGGTCTCGGAACGGACAGTCTTCACATAGGGGGCGTTTCTTGCACACCAAGGCCCCGAACTCCATGAGCGCTTCCGTGAAGGTGCGCGGATCCGCATGTTCCATGGGCGCGGTCAAAGACGCGCGGACAATGTCCTTCGCGGATGCACCGGTGATATCGTCGGTCATACCGCCGATTCTCGCCATGATGCGCATGACGTTCCCATCGACGGCGGGTGTCCTTTTTCCGAAGGCGATGGCCGCGAGAGCTGCGGCCGTATAAGCGCCGACACCGGGCAGTCCGCGTAGACCTTCGGGATCGGTCGGCCATGTATTTTTGTGTTCTTTGGCGATGATTTGCGCCGCCTTGTGCAGATTGCGCGCCCTTCGATAATAGCCGAGACCTTCCCAGACCTTCAAGACGTCTTCAATATCGGCCGTGGCCAAGGAATCCACGCTAGGGAAGGCCGCGAGGAAACGGTCGTAGTAATCCAAGACGACCTCCATGCGGGTTTGCTGCAACATCGTCTCGGCGACGAGAATGGCGTAGGGGTCGCGGGTTTGCCGAAAAGGGAGCGAACGTTTGTTCCGTTCGTACCATACACATAGTTTCTCTGCAAACTTTACAGGGTCGTTGATCATCGGCACACCGTCTTTCGATTGTTGGTAAATTGTGCATTATATATATTGTATGCATACTAACTTTTAAATATCTTCTCGTCTGTTGTGCATGATGTGTCGTTAGGACTTCCGGTTGGGCAAACAATCTTCATCGGAGACGCTTTGGATGCTTGCACGGCTTCATGAAGGAATTTTAGGAGTTGTTGCGATTGGTGTCACAGAAAAGCGCCCTTGTCGGGGCGCTTGTCCCTTGACGGCTTCATCAAGCGCTTTTTCTCTGTTGCAGCGGAGCGCCCTTGTCGAGGATGTAGGTGCGTAAGGCACTGATGAAATACAGTGATCCGGTGGCGAGGAGAATCGTCTCCTCGTCTTTGTCAAGGGCTTTTTCGTAGGCCTCCCGGTAGTCGGAAAACGCTTTTGCCCCCGGATGGCGGGTCTTTTGGGCGAGAATCTCCGCTTTTTCGGCGCGATGATAGGGGATTTCGGTGAGATAGAGCTCATCGGCGAAATCCTCGATGAGCCGCAACATCGGCGCATAGTCCTTGTCGGCCATGACGGCGAAGAGGACACGGAATCTCCGGGCGGGAAAATAGGCGCGCATGGACGCGATGAGCGTCTCGAGGCTGGAGATGTTGTGGGCGCCGTCAAGGAGGGTGTTGCGACCGAATCTTTCCAACCGACCGGGGATGCGGGCTCGCGCGAGCCCCTTCTGCTTCGCTTCGAGAGGGATCTCGAGTCCGTCCCTCCGGGCGAGCACATCCGCCGCAAGCAGGGCGGTGCGGGCGTTTTCCACCTGATGCAGGCCGATCATGGAAAGCGTGTAGGTGGCCTCGTCCGTCGTGAATGTCGTCGGGACGGCGGGACGGACTTCGCGCACCGGATGGTCGCGGAGGGAGTGATAATCGCTTTGGGATTTCTTTGCGTGTTCGGCGAACAACCCCTCCAATGACGGATCGATACCCCCCGCCACGAGGGGAACCCCCTTCTTCACGATGCCGAGTTTGTTTTGGGCGATTTCTTCGAGCGTGTCGCCCAACACGTGCATGTGGTCATAGCCCACGGTGGTGATGACGGAAAGACGGGGGGTGATGACGTTCGTGGCATCCAGGGTTCCGCCGAGCCCGACCTCGTAGAGGACATAGTCGACCTCGCGGTCGCGGAAATAGAGAAAACTCACGAGCGTCACGAGCTCGAAGAACGTGATCTGGTCGTGGTATTGCTCCCGGTAGGCGGCTTGGAAATCATGGATCTCGTTGATGTAGTGAAGGAGATCTTCATCGGCGATCGGCTCGTTGTCCAGAGTGATCCGTTCGTTGAAACTGACGACATAGGGTGAAGTGAACGTGCCGACCTTGTAGCCCGCAGAAAGGAGGATCTCTTTCAGGAATGTGAGGGTCGACCCCTTGCCGTTCGTGCCGCCGATGTGGACGCTCTTGAAGGCTTTTTCCGGATGAAGGAGAAGTCGCACCGCCCGCTCCATGCGCGAAAGGTCGTACTTGTCGCCGAAACGGGTGATGCCCTCGATCCAATGTTGGGCCTCTTTCAGTGTTTTGAACATGTCACGAAAGATCTCCGATTCTCTTCTTGACTTGCTCGAGTTGTTTTTGATAGCGTTCGAGCTTCTGCTTCTCCTCTTCGACTTTCGCGGCGGGGGCCTTTTCCAAGAACCCCTTGTTGGCGAGCATCTTCTTGGCGCGTGCCACTTCACCCTCGAGCCGCTTCTTCTCGGCTTTTTGCTTGCGCAGCTCGGCTTCGATGTCCACGAGGTCGCCGAGCGGCACATGCAACGTGAAGTCGACATCGACGAAAGAACGGGTCTTCGTCTCGGGTTTCACATCTTGACCGACCATGAACTTGTCGGGGGTCACAAAAGCGCGGATGAGATGTTCGTTGTCGAGGATGATCCTCTCGGCCTTCTTGTTGCAGGCGATGTGGATGTCGATGGGCTGTTTGGCGGGGACATCGTATTCACTCCGGACATTGCGGAC
>PUKL01000099.1 GCA_003552275.1 Mollicutes bacterium | reverse complement strand
TGTGCAGGTTCGCGAGCGTGCGCGGCTTGCGGGTGCCGTACGTCCACACGGTCGTGACTTCGACGCCGTTGACGTAGATGTCGGTCGCGCGTGCGCCGTCGTAGACGTTCCCCTCGGGGATAGTGATAGAGGTCTCGCCGTCGCCGATTTCGATGTTGGCTCGCATGTTGGGGTCCTCTCGGTCGGTCTGGATGACGAGCTTACGGTACTACGTTACGCGCTCCTCCGCCAGCCCTCACCGTACTACGTGCGGCTGGCGCGCACGGGCTCGACATCGAGGAGGTCGGCGAGTTTCGCCAGCGTCACCGAGAGCCGCGCCGGGTGAAGTTCCACGCCGAGCGCGACCCTGCCCAAGCGCGCCGCGGAGACCGCGGTGAGCCCCCGACCCATCATGGGGTCAATCACCGCGTCTCCAGGGCTCGTGTGCGCCTCGATGGCAAGGGCCGGGGTGCGTTCGTCGTCGACCCCTTCCAGGCTCGGGAGATCGCAACTGAGCGCGTTCATCACGAGGAGCCCGGCCGGCTTGTCGCCGTAGTAGGTGATCGTCCACGCCGCCGACAGGTCAGCCCCGATCAACGCGCCCGCCTCCCAGACCGACTCGATGCTGGACAGCCCGGTCTCCGCGTAGATGGGGCAGCCGAGCGCCGCGATCGGGCGGAGCGCCGCGCGGACAAGCGCGCCGTAGTCGACCGGTCGGCCCTTCCCACCGTCGACACCCGCCTTGGTCCGGTAGGCGCGAGCATCCGAGGCACGGTAGGGAAGGTCGACGTAGGCGAGCGCCGGGGTGAGGTCGGAGAGGCTGAGAAGCCTCTCGACCGCGCCCGCCTCGACGTCCCCGCACAGGAGGGCGTGCCGACCGACCGTCCAGAGGTCCCCCGGCTGGACGGGGTAGGACTCGCCGCCGTCGGCGGTGTAAACCCATGAGGTCACGGGCGAGCCTCCCGGTACCAATCGACGGTCGCCTCGATCTGCGCCCACGAGAAGCGAGGACGCGCGGGGAGCCGGTCCCAGCCGAGTCCCTCCGCCGCGACGACGCGCTGCTCCTCCTTCTCGCCAAGCCTCATCGGCACCCGCTCGATCTTCACTTCCCGGCCTGACTCAGCCGCCACGTACTCCGCGACATGCTGAGCGACGTCGAGCACGGTGAGCGTGACCCCGGTGCCCGCGTCATACGTGGCGTTGTCGCCCGGCTGCCCGAGCGTGACATCGGCGAACACGCGCGCGACGTCCCGAACCTCGGTCATGTCGACGATGGCGTTACCCGTCCCGAACACCGGGATCGGAAGGCCCCGCCAAGCACGATCGGAGAACGTCGGCATCATCTTCTGCGGGTGCGGCGGGTTCAGGAACTGACGAGGACCGTGGACGTTGTAGGCCCGAATGAAGGACGTCCGGACGCCGCGGTGCGCGTGCCACGCGGTCCCGAGGTCCCGACAGGCTGCCCGAGTCACGCTGTAGACGTTCTTCCACGTCCGCAGTTGCTCGATCGACACGTAGTGCAGCCCGTTCTCTTCCGCCGCCCTGAGCGCCTCGACGGTCCCGCCCACGTTGACGTCCACCGCCTCTCTTGGGTTGAAGAACAACTCATGCGTCCCGAGCAATCCCGCGAGGTGGATGATTGCGTCGGACCCCTCAGTCCGAGCCCGAAGGACGTCCGGAGCCCTCACGTCATCCCCGAGGACGAGGTCGAAGCGATCCACCTCGACACCGCGAGCCTCCAACTCCTCGCACACAGCGGAGCCGATGAACCCCTCGCTGCCCGTAACCAACACCTTCGTCATAGCGGTAACTCCTCCTCGACCATCCGGCCGAACTCATCGATCCATCCAGAGCATTGCGTGATGTGCAGGGGCTTCTCGGGGACCTCCTCCCACCTCGACAGGGGTCCGACGTCGGGACTGAACGTCTGACCCACGCTCCGCGGGTTGTTGTGCCCGAGGAGGCTGCCCGCGGGGAGCGCGTGCTGAACGAGGTTCGGCACCGTCTGCCAAACCCTCACCTGACGGACCCGGTGCAGGTAGTACGCAAGGCGACGATCGGAGATCGTGTAACTGGAAGGCACCCGAGCCCGGTTCCATGCGAGGTAGTCCCCGACCCAGTCGATCGGGATGACGCACGATCCCCCGTAGATGCCACACGACGTCTGATACCAAGCCTTCCCGCGCTCGTGCTCCTCCCGGACCTGTTTCCTCATCGAGAAGAAGTTGAGCGGAGCCCCGTCCACCGCTTCCAGGGCCGCGTGCAGGTGCTCCGAGAAGCCGTTGCACAGCACGAAATCGTCGACCAGCACCGCGACGTGCGTCGTGCCCGGCGAGGCGAACACGAGGAGCCGCTCATACGCGCGCCGGGTCGTCGGCCAGACCCCTGTCCGCTCACGGTCACGGATTACCTCGACCTGGGGTAGAGAAGCCCGATGGTGAGCGACCACCCGATCCCTGAAACCGGTGCCCGGTACGTGAGTCACCGCGTAAGCGACCTTCACCACGTAGCGTCGCCTCCCCAGACCCCTGCGCCCGGACGGAAAAACTCCGGCTCGATCGACTCCATCCCGGTCGTCATGCCGAACGGGTCGCCGGAGTAGAGGTTGATCGCAATCTTCTTCCAGCAGGAGATCGGGTTGAAGCAGTAGGGGCAGCGCGCCTCGTCAGGGAGCGGAGTCGTCGAGTGCGCCGCGTGCTCCTTCTTCGCCCGCTCCACCTGACGCTCGACGCGGTCCACGAGCCAAGTGGGGATGCGCGACCGGTCGAGAAGCTCGCGCTGTACGACCTGCTCCCACGACTCGCCCATGCTGCGGATCGGCTGCGCTGCGCGC
>PUKL01000034.1 GCA_003552275.1 Mollicutes bacterium | reverse complement strand
GTGATGCTCGTCGAGGACCACTACTACCCGCTTGCGATGTTCAAGGTTTTGGGCTATGATAATAGCATCATCCGAAAGATTCTTCTCGGTGGCTATGTGAAGGCGGCTGTCGCTTGTTTCGTGGTGGGGGTCCCCGTCGCTTTGCTCGCCTTCGCCTACACGCGTCGCTGGATGGCCGGCATGTATGAATTCATGGTGCCGCTCGCCATCACCCCGCTTCAGATTGTCATTTATTTTGCACTGTTTGTGTCGATGTTGTCGTTGGGGACGCTATCGGCCAAACGAAAGATCGACAAGATGAGTCTGAAGGACGCTCTGGCCATCTATCAAGAATAGGAGGGACCATGCGGAAAGGACGCATAGTGAAACTCATCGGCGGTGTCTACACCGTGTTGGATGAACAAGGAAAACGGCACGCACTGAAACCGCGCGGCAAGTTCCGCCATCTCAAGACATCTCCGAAAGTGGGCGATATCGCCCGTTTCGACGAACAGTTGATCCATGACATCGAAGAACGGACGAGCGACCTCGACCGCCCCCCCGTCGCCAACGTGGAAAGGGCCATCCTCGTGAATTCGGCCAAGGAACCGCCCTTCAGTTCCTTTCTGTTGGACCGTTTCTTGCTCTTGATCGAGGCAGAGGGCATCGAGCCCGTCATCGTCGTCAACAAGGCCGACCTTTTCACCGCGGCGGAACGCGAAAAACTCCAAAAAGAGCTCGCCTATTATGAGACCTTCTATCACGTCATCTTCTTTTCCGCCACCACCAAAGAGGGTGTCGACAGATTGAAAGATTTCCTCGCGGAGAAGGTCTCCGTCTTTGCCGGCCAGACGGGGACGGGAAAATCGAGTATTCTCAATGTCCTTGATTCCTCCCTCTCCTTGAAGGTCGGCGATATCTCGAAAGCCCTCGGAAGGGGAAGGCACACCACCCGTCATGTGGAACTCGTCCGTGTCGGTGCGGGACTTGTGGCCGACACGCCCGGCTTCTCGAAACTCGATCTGCCCAAACTGGAACCGGAAGAGGTGTCGCATCATTATCCCGACCTCTTCGAAATATCCCATGACTGCCGCTTCCGGGGTTGCACACATATGGAAGAGCCCGGATGTGCGGTCAAAGAGGCCGTAAAACGGGGAGATGTACCCGAACGTCGTTATGAAAATTATCGCCGCATCTTGCAAGAAATCAACGAACGACCGAAACGTTATTGAGGAGGTATGCCCATGCGCGTCGCACCGAGCATCCTGTCAGCCGACTTCAGCCGCCTGAAGGAGGAACTGGACACCGTGAAGAGCGCGGAATGGCTCCATATCGACATCATGGACGGTCATTTCGTCCCGAACCTCACCATCGGTCCGGCCGTGGTGAAGGCCGTGAGACCCCACTCGGACCAGGTGTTCGACACCCATCTCATGCTCGCCGATCCCGAAGCATATTTCGACGCCTTCATCAAAGCCGGCAGCGACCAGATCACTTTCCACATCGAGGCGGTCGCCGATGTGGTCGAGGCCATCGACACCTTGCATGAGAAAGGGGTCAAAGCCGGTCTGTCCTTGAAACCGAAGACCCCCGTGGCCGATCTGCATCCCTATCTGGACAAGATCGACCTCGTCCTCGTGATGAGTGTCGAGCCCGGCTTCGGCGGCCAATCCTTCATGGAGGAGGCTCTGCCGAAGATTCGCGAATTGAAGGAATGGAAAGCGGCAAGCGGCCATGATTTCGACATCGTCGTCGACGGCGGCATCAACAAGAAGACCGCGGCCCTTTGCCGGGAAGCCGGTGCCGATGTGCTGGTGGCGGGCTCTTTCATCTTCGGCTCCGAAGACCGCGAAAAGCGGATCGAAGAGGTGCGTTCATGAAAGCCAAAGTCTTCGCCGCCCCCTTCAACTACAAACTCGAGCGACATTATCGCGAAGAAGAGGACGAACTCCTGATCGGTGTCGACCGAGGCGCCTTGCACGCTCTCGAGCACGGCTTGTGCCTCGATGTCGCCGTCGGGGATTTCGACAGCGTCACCGAAGCGGAGTTAGAACATATCAAGGAGAAAGTTCCCCTTGTCAAGGTCTATGCCGAGGCGAAAGCGAAGACCGACACCGACATCGCCATCGAAGAGGCCTTTCGCCAAGGAGCCGCGAGTGTGACTGTCTACGGCGGCATCGGCCGGCGCCTCGACCACACCTACGGCAACATCCTCTTTTTGCGTCGCGGTGATGTGACTTTCGTGACCGACAACCAACTCATGCGGGTCCTCACCCCGGGAGAACACCGAATCGTGCATGATTACGATTATATCTCGTTCTTCGCCGTGGAACCGGTCAAGGGCCTCGACCTCGAGGGTTTCGCTTACGAACTGAAAGATTACGATCTTGCCGTTGACGATCCCCTGTGCATCTCCAACGAGGGGCAGGGAGCCGTTCGTTTCCGGAAGGGCCTATTGCTCATAATCGCGGCCAACGATTGAGATAAAAAAAACACCGCCGGCGGGCGGTGCCAAAAAAAGGAGATTTAGGTTTATGTCATAAGAAAAGCCGATTGAATCCAATCGGCTCAGTAAGTGGACATGATGATCAGGCGTGTTTCTTCAGGCGCGTTTGATATTGCCTTTCTTGAGCGCTCGGGCAGAAACATACACCGTTTTCTTTTCGCCGTTTTCTTCGATTCGCACTTTTTGGAGATTGGCTTTCCATTTTCGGCGTGTCGCCGCCAATGAGAAGGAGCGACGGTTGCCGGACATGTTCTTCTTGCCGGTGACATAGCATTGTTTGGCCATGAGAATCCTCCGTTCATGGTGGGTTCTTCGTCAAACCTTATATATT
>PUKL01000109.1 GCA_003552275.1 Mollicutes bacterium | reverse complement strand
GAAAAGGGCCTCAAAAAGGTGTTGGACAAGGACAAGAAGGACTGAGCGCTTTTTCGAGCGCTTTTTCCCTTCTTATGCGGAAGAAGGCGGTGACTCCATGAAGGAAAAACTCGTCGACGTTCCTAAAAGACCGGGCGTCTATCTCATGAAGGACGACCAAGGCCGCACGCACTATGTCGGCAAGGCGAAGAACCTGAAATCCCGTCTTTCGAGCTATTTCACGGGGTCTCACGACTACAAGACGCAAAAGATGGTCACCGCCACCGCCGATTTCGACTATATCGTGACCCTTACCGAGATCGAGGCCTTGATCCTCGAGCTCGATCTCATCAAAAAGGAACAACCCCGCTACAACGTCCTCCTCACCGACGACAAGACCTATCCCTACATCGAGATCACCACCGAAAGACACCCCAAACTCCGGGTGACAAGAAACGTCAAGAACAAGAAGAACCGCCACATCTACGGCCCCTTCCCCGACGTCCGGGCCGCCAGGGAGACACTCAGGATCCTGAACAAGCTCTATCCGCTCCGAAAATGCCAACGGCTCCCCGGTGAAGCCTGTCTCTATTGGCATCTCGGTCAGTGTCTCGCCCCCTGCATCAATACAATCGAAAAAGAACGTTATGAACCGATAAAGAAAAAAATCGACCGCTTCTTGCGCGGTCACACGAAAGAAATCGTCACCGAACTCGAGGAGAAGATGGCCGCGGCCAGCGACAAACTCCAGTTCGAACGCGCCCAGGAATACAAAGACACCATCGAGGCGATCAAGAAGACGACCGGGGCCAGACAGTCGGTCAACCTGAAAGACGCAACCAGTCGCGATGTCGTCGGCATCGCCGAGGACGAAGAATTCCTGGCTTTGACCTTTCTCTTCGTGCGCAACGGCAAGATCAGCGCCACCGACAAGCGTCTCCTCGACAAGGAGGCGTCCGCCCAAGACGCGCTCGGTCAATACCTCGGCCAGTTCTATCGGAACAATCCGATCCCCCGCGAGATCCTCATCGACGGCATCGAGGACGGCGCGGCTTTGGCGGCGGCCCTCGAGACGAACGTCCACATCCCGAAACGGGGTGTGAAACGCCGTCTTCTCGACATGGCGAAAGAGAACGCCCAAGCGACCTTGAAGAATGAACGCTTGAAGACGAAAGAGCTGAAGGCGCGCACCTTCGGCGCCCTCGAAGAGCTCGCCGAGGAGCTAGACATCCCCACCCCCTACCGGATCGAGGCCTTCGACAACGCCCATCTCTTCGGCAGCCATGCCACGAGCGCCGTGGTGGTGTTCGTGAACGGACGCCCGCACAATGAGCTCTATCGGAAATTCAAGCTCAAAGCCGCAGCATCCTCGTCCGACAGCGCCCTGCTCGAGGAAGCGGTCTATCGCCGCTACAGGCGGTTGCTCATGGAAGAGGGGGAACTCCCCGACCTCATCCTCGTCGACGGCGGCATCCAACAGATGCAGACGACGAAGGAAGTGCTTTCCGCTCTGGGTCTTTCCATCCCCGTCGCCGGCATGGTGAAGTCGCAGGACCACAAGACCCACCATCTCCTCGATTCCTCGCACAACACCATCGCCCTCGCGAAGACGGGAAGACTCTTCCGCCTGCTTTCGCGCATCCAGGAGGAGGCGCACCGTTTCGCCACCGAATACCACAAGAAGATCCGGGGGAAGGGCCTTTTCGAAAGCGTCCTCGACGATATCGAGGGTGTCGGGCCCAAGACGAAGAAGAAGCTCCTTTCGACCTTCAAGACCGTCAAAGCGATCCGCGCGGCCGAAGATGAGAGTCTCCGGGCGTTGGGGATACCCGAAAAGACCATCAAGAACATCAAATTGCATCTCGAAGAGAAAGACAAAGACAGGTGATCAGATGCTCGTCTACGGAAAAATCCTGCACACGGAAGAAAGAACCCGCATTCTCGATATCGTCTTCCGCAACAAGCGGATGAAATGTTATTTGCAGAGGGCGCAGTTCAACCGTCTCCAGGAGTTCTTGCATCCCGGCAATTTCGTCGTGCTCTCCATCAAGAAGAGCGAGAGAAAAAGAGGCGTGCGCCGGCATGTGGCCGAAAGCGTCAAACGCATCGTCCGCCCTTCGCCGCGCCGTCCGCTCGTCCTCTACAGCGAGACGGACATCCGGACGGAGATGGTCCGCTTCTTGAACAATCTCGGGAAGAAGCTCTTCCTCGACCTCGAGATGAGCATGCATCCCTATCACAAGGACAAGGATTTCAAACAGGAGATCATCCAGGCGGGCTATGTCCTCGTCTCCGCCGATGGTGAGGTCATGGAGACCTTCCGCGGTTTCATCCGGCCGACCCGCCACAAAAAAATCACGAAACGGACCCGGAAATTCCTCGGGGTGACCCAAGAAGAGATCGACGCCGGCCTGCCCTATGCCGATTTCTACGAGCGACTCAAGAAACTCGTGCGTTCCCACCGGCCGGCGGTCATCGTCTGGGGGAAGAACGACATCCTCGCTTTGCGGGAGTCCTACACGATCAACAGACTCCCACCCATCCGCCCCCGCATCCGTTTCGTGAACCTGCTCGAACTCTACAAGACCTTCTACGGACTCAAAGACGACGTCGGACTGCTCACAGCCTACAACAACCACGGCGAAGGACCGAACGACCAACGCCACGACGCCCTTGATGACGCCTTGATGACCAAAACGATCTATGAGCGATTTCTCGAAGAGATCAACGCCCTTCACCCGCATTTTTCCAAAATAGACTGAAGGGTAAAAAGGAATGGGGAGGGATCCGCTATGAAGAAACTCCTGTCTCTTCACGAAGAACACTTCCGCACCTCGCTCACCTCGCATCTCGAGCTGCCCCTTTCGGTCACACTGCTCGGGGACCTTTGCGATTATGCGGGGGGGAATGTCATCATGTTCGCCACCCCCGTCACACTCCACGCAGGCTACACACAACGTGACGATTTCGAGCTCCACATCCGCATCGAGGCCTTCCGACAGAAACTCGAGGCCACGATCGACATGCGCCAGCTCGCCCACGACCACGAGACACCCCTTTTCAACGTCTTCGAAGCCGTCCTCGAAAAACTCCGCTATGAAGGCTACAATGTCGAGAGCGGTCTGAACATCACCATGGTCGCCGACAGCGACCGCGATCTGAACATGACGATCGACCAGGCGTTCACCACTTTGTTCATCGCTTTGCTTGCCGACAGGCACGAATTCTCCCTCTCCTACACCCGCATGGCTCGCTACGCGGCCCACGCCGAGAGAAGGATCCATAAACGCACCACGAGCCCGGCCCATCATCTTTGCAGCCTCGCGGCGAAAAAGGGACGCATGTTCCTCTACGACGCAAACACGAGAGAACACGTCCATCTCCCTTTCGATTTCCAAACCTACAGGTTCCACCTGGCCGTCGTCAAACAACCCCGTTTTGCGATAAACCCCGACTTCGCAACACGGATCGAGGCCCTCGACAAGGCGTTGGAGAGCATCCGGAAAGCCCGCCATGTCGAACAACTCTGCGACCTCGGGGTGCGCGAGTTCACCAATCATCGCGGGGAGATTCTCTCACGCCGGGGCCTCGCCATGACCGAACATGTCGTGTTCGAGAACGACCGTGTCAGCCAGAGCCGTTCCTGCTGTGAACGGAAGGATGTCATCGGTGTGGGTGATTTCATGAACCAGACGCACACCTCCCTGCAAGAACTGGCCGGGCAGTCCAACGAGATGTTCGACTGGCTCGTGGAGGCCGCCATGAGCGAAGGCGCCTTGGGGGCGAAGTTGGCTTTCCTTTCCGGGATGCCGATCATCCTCCTCCTGGAAGAGAAGAAGGCCGCTTTGGACCTCGACGCCCTGCAGAAGAAATTTTGGAGCCGGTTCGAGAAGACGGTCGAATTCATACCCGCCACCGCATGTGACGGTGTGCGAAAACATGTTTCGAAAGAAGCGTGACGATAGAAAAAACGGGGTCCACGGAAAACGTGGCCCCCGGTTTTTTATGTGTTCTTTATTCATACGGTCACGACGACGGGAAGGATCATCGGTTCCCGTTCGGTCTTTTTGTATATGTGGTCGTTCAGCTTATCCGCGAGCTCCCGTTTGATGTTGCCGAAGGGGAGGGAGCCGGAGGAACTCTTCGCCAGGATTTTCTTGGTGGTGTCACGGGCGAGGAGGGCGATCTCGTCGGTGAGTTCGGTGGGGTCCTTCATGTAGACGAAGCCGCGGCTGACGATCACCGGCATGCCCAGGACTTCCCGTTTTTCTTCGTCGATGGTCACGATGGCCGAAAGGAGACCGTCTTCGGCGAGCGTGCGTCTGTCGCGGAGCACGATGTTGCCGATGTCGCCGATGCCCTTGCCGTCGATGTAGACGTTGGAAGCGGGGACCTTGCCCGCGATGCGCACCCTTTTTCGCGACAAGGCGAGGATGTCGCCGTTGTCCAGCACGAATTCGTTGCCTTTCTTCCCCCCGCAGGAGATGGCCTTCTCGGCATGGATCTTCAACATGCGGTGTTCGCCGTGGACGGGGAAGAAGAAGCGGGGTTTCATCAGCTTCAACATGAGTTTCAGCTCTTCACCGCCGGCATGGCCGCTCGTGTGGGTGTCGGTCAAGGGCGAATGGGTGATGACGTTCGCTTCCCGCTTGAAGAGCTGGTTGATGGTTTTGTTGATGGAGGGGGCGTTGCCGGGGATGGGGCTCGAAGAGAAGATGACGGTGTCTCCCGGTTGGATCTTGATCTGCCGGTGGGTGCCGTTGGCGATGCGGGAGAGGGCGGCGAAAGGTTCCCCTTGCGAGCCCGTGGAGAGGATCGTGATCTCTTCGGGCTTGAAGTGCCTGAGCGCCCTGCCGCCGACGAAGGTGCCGTGCGGCGCTTTGATGTAGCCCATCTCCTGGCCGACCTCGATGGTGCGTTCCATGCTCCGGCCGAAAACGGCGATTTTCCTGTCGGTGGCGATCGAGGCCTCGATGATCTGCTGGACCCGGTGGATGTTGGAGGCGAATGTGGCCACGACGGCCCTTCCTTCGATACGGCTGAAGATGTCGTGGAGGTTTTCGCTCACCGCGGTCTCGCTCTTGGTGAAGACGTCGAGTTCGGCATTCGTCGAGTCGCTCAAAAGCAGATCGACGCCGTCATGGCCGAGTTTGGCCATTTTCAGATAATCGGCGTCGGGCCCCGTGGGGGTGAAATCGAACTTGAAATCACCCGTATGGACGATGCGCCCGGCGGGGGTCTTCACGGCGATGCCGAAGGAATCGGGGATGGAATGGTTCGTACGGAAAAAGTTCACCTTCATGTGCTTGAAGGCGATGGTGTCGTTCTCGAAAAATTCGAAGAGGTTGTACTGTACGCCGCGATGTTCTTGCATCTTGTTCTTGATGAGACCGACGGCGATGCCGGCCGCATAGATTTTCGGAATCTTCACCTGGCGTAAAAGCCAGGGGATTCCACCGATGTGGTCCTCATGACCGTGGGTGATGAAAAGGCCCTTGATCCTATGTTGGTTCTCCACAAGGTAGGTGTAGTCGGGGATGACATAGTCGATGCCCGGAAGGTGCTCGTCCGGGAACATGACCCCGGCGTCGATGATGATGATCTCGTCTGCGTGTTCGATCACATACATGTTCTTTCCGACTTCGCCGAGGCCGCCCAAGGCAAAAACACCGGTTTCGTGTTTTTTCAGCATTCGGTTCGCCATTGTGAATCCTCCTAGAAAAGGGGCGGTGACGGTTTCGTTTTCACACCATTATACCCCATTTTGCGCGAGAAACCAAAGGATTTGTGGTATAATTTTCCCTGAAGGTGATTGCTTGTGCCCAAAAAAAGAATCATATTCTTCGATGTCGACCACACCCTCTACGACCCCTTCGCCGACCGGATCCCCCCTTCGGCCCGCAACGCTTTGCAAGCGGTGCACGCCAAAGGGGACACGGTCCTAGCCATCGCGACCGGCCGGGCTTTTCACATGCTTTCAGTCATCGAGGACGTCTTGGATCTCTTCGACCTTTTCGTGACGATCAACGGAAGGATCATCCTTCATGAAGGAAGGATCGTCCATGACGACCCTTTTCCGAAGGAAGAAGTCAAGGCCATCAAATCGCTTTTTCGCCGGGAGGGACTCCAACACGGCTTCGTGGGTAGAGACACCCACGCTGTCAACGAAGGGGATCCAGATCTCCTCGCCCGTTTCGACAGACAACGCCTCCCCCGTCCCGTCACCGACGCCGATTTCGACAAGCGCCACGCTGTGTATCAGATGTGGGCCATCGCCCCGGAAGAAGAGCACGGTCGCATCGGTGCCGCGCTCCCCCACCACGACCTCGTGGGTTGGTTGGAAGACGGGTTCGATGTCATCCATCCCGAAAAGAACAAGGGGAAAGGCGTCGAGCAAGCGCTGAGACTGCTAGACATCCCGAAAGAGAGGGCCTTTTGTTTCGGCGACGCCGGCAATGACATCGGCATGTTGGCCTCGATCCCCAACTCCATCGCCATGGGGAACGCGAGTGCCGCCGTGAAAAGCCATGCCAAGCACATCACGGCTCCGCTCGCCGAAGACGGTATCGCAAAAGCCCTCCAAGAGCACGGATTCCTCGATTGAGGTGAGACCATGATCGCCGAAGTTCTCATCGACATCCCCCACCGCAAGCTCGACAGGGTGTTCGACTATGTGATTCCGGAAGAAGAAATCCACCGTGTCGAAGCGGGAAAACGGGTCGAAGTCCCTTTCGGCCGCCGGCGCGTCATGGGCTATATCCATGCCGTGAAAGAACATTCCGCCGTGGAAGAAGTGAAGCCCCTCACCGCCGTGCTCGACACCGTCCCTTCACTGACCGGCGAGAGTTTCGAGCTGGCCGAGAAACTCGCCGCCATCCACCTCTACCCCCGCGCCGCCTACTTCAGGGCGATGTTGCCGGGGGCGCTTTCCATGCGCCGCAAACGGTATCTGCGCAAGAAGGAAGGCGCAAAGTTGCCCGCATCCCTCGCCCCTTTCTTCGAAAACAAGAGAGAAGTCCCTTTTGAAGGCGCTTTGCGCAAGGAAGAGAAGACCATCGCCACCTGCCTTGCCGAAGGAGTTCTCGAAGACCGGTTCGAGTTGCGCCAGACCGAACGGGCGAAGACCGTCGATTACATCGAACTCGTCCGCGACGAGGAGCAAAAAGGCAAGAGACAACAAGCGATCATGGAGCTCTTGCGGCGACAGAAGGAACCCATGGAGAAGGCGCGCTTGCTCGAGGAGACGAACTCGTCCCACGATTCGTTGCGTCGACTCGTGGAAAAGGGCATCGTCCGTTCCCTCTCGCGCGAACGTTACCGCGAGATCGCCCACATCTACGAACTCACCGACAAAGAGGTCGTCCTGACCCCCGCCCAACAAACCGTGAAAGACCGTGTGCGCGACGCTTTCGGCACCGCCGCGGAGTTCTTGCTCCACGGGGTCATCGCGAGCGGCAAGACGGAAGTCTATCTCGCATTGGCCGAGGAAGTGCTCGCTCGGGGCGAAACCGCCATCGTGCTCTTGCCGGAGATCAGTCTCACCCCGAAGGTCACCGCCCGCTTCAAAGCCCGTTTCGGCGAGACGGTCGCCATCTATCACAGCGGTCTTTCCGTCGGCGAACAATATGACGAATGGCGCCGCATGAAACGGGGCGAGGCGAAGATCGTCGTCGGGGCGAGAAGCGCCATATTCGCTCCGTTTTCCGATATCGGTCTCATCGTCATCGACGAAGAACAAAGCGAGTCCTACCTCCAGACGGAGAACCCTCCCTATGACGCCCGCGAGGTCGCAAGAATGCGGTCCGAAAGACACAAAGCCCCCTTGCTTCTCGGGAGTGCCACTCCCTCCGTGGAGACCTATCATCGCGCCCGGAGCAAGCGATCGCACAAACTCGAGCTGAACGAGCGAGCACTGGGGGGAAGCTCCCCGGCGATCGTCCTCGCGGACATGAAAGAAGAGTTCCGAAAGGGCAACACGTCGATCTTCTCCCGCCCTCTTCACGAAGCGATCGAAAAACGCCTGCAAACGGGGGAACAGACCCTCCTCCTCCTCAATCGCCGCGGTCATGCGCAATTCGTGCTCTGTCGGAGTTGCGGTCATGTCATCCGTTGCGAGGATTGCCATATCAGCATGACCCACCACAAGAAGAACGACACTCTCGCCTGCCATCATTGCGGCAAGAAACAAGCCTCCGTGGAACATTGTCCCGCCTGCGGAAGCCGGCACATCCGTTTCATGGGCTTAGGCACCGAGAAGGCGGAAGAACTGGTGAACGCGGCTTTCCCGAAAGCCCGCACCATCCGTATGGACAAAGACACCACGCGCAGGAAGGATGCGCACGAGCGGATCCTCCATCGCTTCGAGACACAAGGCGACATCCTCGTCGGCACCCAGATGATCGCCAAAGGCCTCGATTTCGACAAGGTCACGCTGGTCGGCGTCCTCGCGGCCGATCTGGGTCTCCATGTACCCGATTTCTATGCCGAGAGCGAAACCTTCTATCTTTTGAGCCAGATCGCCGGCAGAAGCGGTCGCCGAGAGACCCGGGGCGAGGTCGTCATCCAGGCCTACGATCTCGACCACCCCGTTCTCGCATTCGTCAAGAGAGCGAGCTATGAGGAGTTCTATGAGCGGGAGATCGCTTATCGAAAGAAGGTCGACGTCCCCCCCTTCGTGCATCTTTCCCAACTCCTCTTCACCCACAAGGACGAGCGGAGAGCCTACCGGGCGGCTTTGCAAGCCGCCAAGGAGTTGAGAAACGAGACATCGGGCGAGGTTTTGGGGCCCTCCCGGCCGCGGTTCGCTTTCGTCGGCGGCAAGAATCGCTACCAACTCCTCTTGCGCCATCATTTCGAAGCGGGGCTCTTGGAGACCTTGCGCGCATTGTCGATAGCCCTCGACGAAAAAGGCGTCGAGATGTCCTTGGACCATTATCCGCGAGCTTTCTGAAGGAGGCATTCCATGCGTATCGTGTTCATGGGGTCGAGTCCTTTCGCCGTCCCCTTCCTGGAAACCCTTGTCGCCCATCATGACGTGACGTGTGTCGTCACCGCCCCCGACCGCCCCCGCGGGCGGGGGAAGAAGATGCTTCCCTGCCCTGCGGCCGAGAAGGCGCGCGCTTTGGGAGTCACGACCCTCTGCCCCGAGGACCCGGCCGAGATCGTCGCCGACATCCTGCGTGAACCTTTCGACTTCCTCGTCACCGTGGCCTACGGCAAGAAGGTGCCTTCTGTTCTTCTGCAAGCCCCCTTGCAAGAGAGTCTGAACGTCCATGCGAGCCTTCTCCCTTCCCTTCGTGGTGCCGCTCCCATCACCCGCGCCATCGAAAGGGGGCATAAAGAGACGGGGCTTTCCATCATGAGGATGGTCGCCAGAATGGACGCCGGGCCCGTGTTTGCGCAAAAGCGGGTCGCCATCGCCGCTGACGAGACCAAGGCGAGCCTCACGGAGAAACTGCTCGCGGTCGGTCCCGGATTCTTGTTGGAGATCATGGAAAGAATCGTCGAGGAGGGGCTGGAACCTCTCATGCAGGATGAAAGTGCGGTGACCTGGGCGAAGAAGGTCACCCGGGAAGAAGAAGAAATCGACTTCTCTCTGCCCGCGGCCGAACTGGAAAGGAAAATCAGGGCTTTCGCTCCCACTCCCGGGCTTAGGACCACCGTCCGCGGGAAGCTTTTGAAAATCCTCGCCGCCGACTGTGTGACGCATGGTCCCGCCGCGGCGGGAACCATCGTCAAACGCACGAACAAAGAAGCCCACGTCGCATGTGGCGAAGACGCTCTCTCCCTACGCCGCGTGCAGCTTTCCGGCAAGAAGCCCGTCGATATCGTCGCCTTTTTGAACGGTGCCGGCAGGACGCTTTTCGAAGAGGGGCTCGTTCTTGGCGAAAAAAGGCGCTTTGACAGTGATTGATGGTTTCCCTTTGCCATGAAAAGATGCTATAATGGATAGACAGGAAGACCCCGAACACAATCTCTATTGGGAGGAAACACTATGAAACCCCGTGCCCTGTTCAGTCGTTCAGAGATGCTCAGGATGAACATCGAGACACTGGAAGAACGTGGCATCAGCGTCGAAGAGATCGCCGACGTGGCCCACGCACAACAATCGAAATGGACCGACGAAGTGAGTCAGAAGGACTGTATCGATTCCGTCGAGAAGATCCTCTCGTTGCGCGACACCTTCCACATCCTCCAACTCGGTGCGGAAATCGACCGTCTGACCGAGGAAGGACGGATCAAGGAGCCGCTCAGGACGATTCTGCACGACGACCTGGGACTCTTCGGCATCGACGAACTTTTCGGTCTGGAACTCGCGGGCATCTACGGAACCATCGGCAAGACCAATTTCGGCGACATCGACGTCAACAAACCGTCGATCGTCGGCCGCCTCAACAAGATCGGCAAAGAGGACGACAAAGTCTGTCACACGTTCTTGGACGATGTCGTCGGCGCCATCGCCGCCGCCGCGAGCACCCGCGTCGCCCAGATCTTCAACGAGAACGAAGCGCAAAAAGACCCCCGCTACAAGGAGATAAAACTCGACTTCGACCTTTGAGTCTCCCCCTGGACGTGATCACATGGCGAAACATGAGAAGGACCTCGAGGACTTTTTCAAAAAAGCTGACGACAAAGACCCCGATGAATTGAAGGAATACGTGGAGAACATCCAGCAGGGCGAGGACCCCGCCCGGACGACCCGACTGGACAGGATCGCCATGTTCTTTAAGAATGCCGTGGATCGCATCAAAAGCTACTCGAAACCGAAGACCACCGAGACAACCAGCAAGAAACCCTCCAAGATCCGCCAAAGGTTGCGCGTCCTCTACAAACTCATCGTCCGTAAGCTGACCGAGAAGTTCCACCTCGAGGCCGGGGTGGACATCCTCGACGACAAGAGCGTCCTCTACAGAAGGAACCGCATCATCAAGAACATCCTCATCGTGACGAACGTCGTGTTCATGATCTTCGTGCTCATCGGAAGCGAGGACCCGAACTATATCGTCATCTTCGGCTTCGGTATCCTCATGTTCGCCATCAACACCAGTCTGAAACGGATCATCCGCGAACGGCCACGGACCCTCCTCAAACAACGCATGGCGATGTATATCGCCTCCGTCTACATCATCCTCGCCTCCTTCGGTGTCTACATCAAGCTGCGGGTGGGCGTCGATCCCGACGCCATGGGCAGTTTCTCCATCACCCAAGCGGGGTATGTCCTCATCTACTTCGCCCTCGTCGTGGTCGCCCTCTATCAGGATGCGACGCTGCTGCGGGTGCTTTTCAAATGGGTGGTCGTGCTCATGACCATCATCCATGTGACCATCATGTATCCCTTGTATGAACATGCCGGCTCCATCCAGGAGCTTTGGAACTTTCTCATCGCCGACAACCCCTCGGTCATCATCGACATCGTTCTTAGGACGCTTGTCCTCATCACCTTCTACATCGCTCTCTATTCCTCGGTCGCCATCGGCGAGATGATGAACAACAAGCGAAAAGAGGAACTCTTGAAACGCCGCGACATGGAGAGCGACTTCAAAGCCGTCGTCGGCGACGTCTTCGACGTCATCAGCGTCTTCAACGTCAACACGGAAGAAGCGGACCGACACGCGGCCAAACGGATCGCCGAGATCGCCAGCCGCCTCGGCAACGTCCTCGGTCTCTCCCCGAGCGTATGCACCGAGATCTATGACTACTCGAAGATCCATGTCGACCGTCTCAAGGACCTCTCCATCATCGAATACGAGAACAAGGAAGTCCTCGACGAGAAGGACTACCAGGTCATCCGCGACAAGACGATCCTCGGCAGTGTCATCATCAAGCGGCTGCAGCTCAAACAAAAGAGCGAAGACATCGTCCGCGCCCATTTCGAAAAGACCGCCGACAAGTCCTTCACGGAACGCATGAAAAGGATCCAGCGCACCCAGGAAGGACAGATCATCCTCCTGGCCGAAATGTATGAGATCCTCCGCCAGCCCAGGAACTACAAGACGGCCCTCAACCACAAACGTGTTCTCGAACTCTTGGAGATGGAGTTCAAAGAATATTTCGAGCCCTACATCCTCGATCGTTTCATGAAATACAGCGGCGAGTTCGAAAACTACTACCAACGCTTCCAGCAGAAACTCGCGTGAAGGGGGAGATGGCATGTTAGACTATCTTTCCGACATCATCATCATCCTCGTCCTCGTGGGCATCGTGGTCTTCGTCGTCATCAACCGGCGGAACCGGATGTTCAAACTTTGGCAGGATGTGAGCCGCCATGAAGTCGCCTTCCATAGAAACCTCTTCGACACCGCCCGGGCTTTCGCCCACCATGCCGAAACGCTTGACATCTTCCAAGACCTCGAGATCATGCAAGAGTTCACCGACGGCGACAAAGACGAGCGGAAGTCGTTGGGCCTCGAAGAGCGCCAGGCGCTTTTCAAAGCGCTGCAGACCCTCTATGTCAGTCTCGACGAAGAAAACGTCAAACCCCATGCCGAACTGAGAGAGAAATTCGAAGCCCTGCAGACCTTGCGGCTCAGATACAACTCCAAGGTCCTCTATTACAACCGTTTCATCATGATGTTCCCCATGCGCCTCTTCGCCAGACGCATGGGCTTCGAGGAGAAGGAATACTTCGGTTGAGACCGCTTGCATCGTCAAAAAAGCCAATCGCGAACGATTGGCTTTTTTTATTTTGACACAGTTGATTGTAATGATGTATTTTGGGGTGTTCTGGCGGGAGTGTTACAAACGAACAAGCCGTCAAGAATCAAAGAGACTGTTGCCATGCTGCCAAGCGCGTAACAAAGCTCTATAGGCGTATATTCCTTAGTATGATGAAATGATAGATACTATGGTGGTCCGAGATACGAGAGCGATTCTTGGATTTCCATCCAACAGTCATAGGTGATAAGAGCCGAATCCGTAACAGAAAAATGTGAAATTTATCCGCTCCACGTATTGATTTTCACACAAATCAGCGTATAATGAAATTGTGGAAAGCGTTTACAATAAAACGGTGAAATCGAGGGTTCTAACGATGAAAACGAAGGACTCCAGGACCG
>PUKL01000080.1 GCA_003552275.1 Mollicutes bacterium | reverse complement strand
TCGTCTCAAAGCGAGGCGGCGGGGATTATGTGGGCACGCTGAAAGAAGAGGGGCCTTGAAAGGGCTCGTAGTGTCATAACGGGCAAAAACGATTGAAAGAACGCCCCTTTTTGCGCTATAATGAGCTTGATTCCAAACAGGAGGCGATGCGCATGGGCCGAAAATACGAGGTTCGCAAAGAAGCCATGCACAAGACACATCTGAAACGCAGCAAACTCTTCGCCCGCTATGGAAAGGCGATTTACATCCGGGCCAAGGAGGGCGGGCCCGACCCCGACACCAATGTCGAACTGGCCCATCTCATCGAACGCGCGAAAAAGGACGATGTACCCAACGACGTCATCGAGAGAAACCTCAAGAAGGCCACGGAAAAAGGCGGTGAAGATTACGAATACGTCCGTTATGAAGGATACGGCCCCGCCGGCAGTGCCGTCATGATCGACGCTTTGACCGACAATGTCAACCGCACCGTGAGCGATGTGCGGTACTGTTTCATGAAGGCGGGATCGAAACTCGGCGTGAAAGGTTCGGTGGAGCATCTTTTCGACCATCTTGCCATCATCCGTGTCGCCGCCGCCGATGAAGAACGGATTCTCGAATGGCTCCTCGAAGCGGATCTGGATGTCTCGGACATCATCGCCGAGAACGGTTCGCTCACCATCGAAGCCGCCGGCACCGAACTCGACAAGGCCGAGGCGGTGTTACGAGAGAACAAGGTGGATATCGAAGAATCGACCAGCGGATGGTTCGCCAAGACGCCGATCGAGCTATCCGAAGCGGATTATGAAGCATTCAAGGAGTTCCTCGAACGTTTGAACGACCTGGACGACATCCAAGCCGTCTATCATAACGTCGCGAACGACGGTTGAACGCGCCGCCCACGATGAAACCGATTGTTGGCGGTTTGCCTTTGTGGTATAATCAAGCCTGAGGTGATGGCCAATGAACCTGCCGAACAAGATCACATTCGCCCGTGTTTTTTTCATCCCCTTCATCCTCGTGCTTTTTTATTTGGACAAGGAGCGCGGGGAGACTTTGAACGCATACAGCATCGCCATCGGTGTGCTCTTCATTCTCGCTTCGTTCACCGATTTCATCGATGGCTATCTTGCGAGAAAACACGGGATTGTGACGACATTCGGCAAATTTCTCGATCCGTTGGCAGACAAACTGCTCGTGATGGCGGCTTTGCTCATGCTGTTGGATGTCGGGTTCATCCCGATGTGGGTGGTCTTCGTGATCCTCGCTAGGGAACTCATCGTCACGGGCCTCAGACTCGTCGTCGTCGGCGACGGTGCCGTCATCGCCGCAAGCAAGCTCGGCAAGTACAAGACCGCGACCACACTCATCGCCATCATCCTGCTTTTGTTCCATATACGACTGCCCGGTGAGATCGTGCTCTATGTCGCCACCGCCCTGACCGTGATCAGTGGTGTCGAATACATCGTGAAGAACATCCCAGCGGTCGCATCCACGAAATAAGAAAAGAAATCCGGCCAACACGGAGGAATCATAGTTACGAGAAGGAGGCGTTCATTTTGGCAAAGGAAGACCGCAAGAAGATTCTGGACCAAGCCATGAAAGATATCGAGAAGACCCACGGGAAAGGAGCCGTGATGATTCTCGGCGACGACGAGGTGGGCAAGAACATCGAGACGATCCCGAGCGGCTCTCTCGCCCTCGACAAAGCGCTCGGCATCGGGGGATACCCCCGCGGCAGGATTGTCGAAGTCTACGGACCCGAATCATCGGGGAAGACCACCTTCGCATTGCATGCCATCGCCCAAGCGCAAAAAGAAGGCGGCTATGCGGCCTTCATCGACGCCGAGCACGCGCTCGATCCCCAATACGCTCGCGCATTGGGTGTGGACACCGAGAATCTCATCATCAGCCAGCCCGACACGGGTGAACAAGCCCTCGAGATCACCGAGGCCTTGATTCGCAGTGGTGCTGTCGATATCGCCGTCGTGGACAGTGTCGCCGCCCTTGTGCCCGAAGCGGAAATTCGCGGTGACATGGGAAGCAGCCATGTCGGCCTGCAGGCACGTCTCATGAGCCAAGCGATGCGCAAGCTCTCCGGCGCCATCTCCAAGTCCAACACCACCGCCGTCTTCATCAACCAGATAAGGGAGAAGGTCGGTGTCATGTTCGGCAACCCCGAAGTCACCCCCGGTGGTAGGGCCTTGAAGTTCTACAGCTCCATCCGGGTGGAGATCCGCCGCGGCGAACAACTGAAAATCGGCAACGACATCATCGGCAACCGCACGAAGATCAAAGTCGTCAAGAACAAGGTCGCACCCCCCTTCAAGACGAGCGAGGTCGACATCGTCTATGGCGAGGGCATCAGCCGTCTCGGTGAGCTTGTGGACCTCGGAGTCGAGTTCGATCTTCTGCAAAAGAGCGGCTCCTGGTTCTCCTATGAGGGAGAGAAGATCGGCCAGGGTCGCGAGAACGTCAAGAAATACCTCAAGGAGAACGAGAAAGTGGCGGAATCTTTGGAAAAGGAAATCCGGGTCAAACTCGGACTCTGACCATGGCCTTCAAACTCCTTCCGGCTCCATCCGGAAGGAGTTTTTTTCTTTCATATGCACATGAGGAAGTGCGACAAGAAGTCATGTACCAGGATGCTGTGTTGAGAGGGGAAAGGTGCAAGGGAGAATGTTAGGTCTCCATCATCCGACCGCCGGTGCAAACGGGTATTGTCGCCGTGTTGGCATCCATCGGGCGGCGAACGTTTCGCTGCTTCTGCGAGGAGCCTTGCGACAGCCATGCGATATATCCGGTTTTTCTCCTTGTGAACGGCATCGAAAGCGTTATATTGTTTGACTTTTCCCGCTTCGACCATGTATAATGTAAAAGTAACTTTGATTCTACTCATGCAAGAAAATGC
>PUKL01000058.1 GCA_003552275.1 Mollicutes bacterium | reverse complement strand
CACCGAGGCGTTCAAAGGTCTCTACAAAAAGGAAGTCGGCGAAGACTTCCCCATGGAGCCCATGCAGCAACTCTACAAATCCATCGACGCCGTGTTCCGTAGCTGGGACACCCCGCGAGCGAGAGTCTATCGCGAACACAACAAGATCCCCCACGACCTCGGCACCGCGGTGAACGTGCAAGAGATGGTCTTCGGCAACACCGGCGAAAACTCCGGCACCGGCGTGCTTTTCACGCGCGACCCGAAGACCGGCGCCAACGAAGTCTTCGGCGAATTCCTCTTCAACGCCCAGGGCGAAGACATCGTCGCCGGCATCCGCACCCCGTTGGATTTGCAAGAACTCGACGAGAAACGCCCCGAGATCTATAAAGAGCTCATCGCGAACCTCGACAAACTCGAAGAACACTACAAGGACATGCAGGATGTCGAGTTCACGATCGAGGACGGTAGACTCTACATCCTCCAGACCCGGACCGGCAAGCGCACCGCCCATGCGGCCGTGAAGATCGCCGTCGACATGCAAAAAGACGGCATCCTCACCAAGAAGGAAGCGCTTATGCGGGTCGACACCGCCCAGATCGACCAGCTCTTGCATCCCGTCTTCGACGAAGCCGCCCTCGAAAAGGCCGAGCTCGTCGCCGAAGGTCTGGCCGCCAGCCCCGGTGCCGCCACGGGCCGGATCGTCTTCACGAGCGAACGCGCCGCGGAGATGGCCGAAGAAGGCGAGAAGGTCCTTCTCGTGCGTCGCGAGACGAGTCCCGAGGACATCGAGGGCATGATCGCCGCCGAAGGTTTCGTGACCCAGCTTGGCGGCATGACCTCGCACGCGGCCGTCGTGGCGCGCGGCATGGGCAAATCCTGTGTCGCCGGCGCGAGCGCTCTCACCATCAAGGAAGCACAGAAGACCCTCACCATCGACGGCAAGACTTATGAAGAAGGCGAATTCTTCAGCATCGACGGTTCCACCGGCAAAGTGTACGCCGGCAAGATCGACACCAAGATGCCTGAGTTCAGCCAAGAGTTCGAGACCATCCTCGAATGGGCCAAAGAGATCAAGCGTCTCGGCGTCAAGGCGAACGCCGACAACGAGAAGGACGCCACGACCGCCGTCAAGTTCGGCGCCGAAGGCATCGGTCTCGCCCGGACGGAACACATGTTCTTCGAAGGTGACCGCATCACGAACGTCCGCGAGATGATCATCGCCTCCAATAAGGAAGAACGCGAAAAGGCCCTCGCGAAACTCCTCCCCCACCAGTTGAAAGACTTCAAGGACCTTTTCCGCGTCATGGACGGAAAGACGGCGACCATCCGTCTGCTCGACCCCCCGCTCCATGAGTTCCTGCCCCAAAAAGATGAAGTCCCCGCCGTCGCCAAGAAGCTCGGCGTCAGTGAAGAACGTCTTGAAAGGGCCATCGACAGCCTGCACGAGTTCAACCCCATGCTCGGCCATCGCGGCTGCCGCCTCGCCGTGAGCTATCCCGAAATCGCCGTCATGCAGGCGAAAGCCATCATCCAGGCCGCGCTCGAAGTGGCCAAAGAGGGTATCGTCGTGAAACCCGAGATCATGATCCCCTTGATCAGCACCGTCGAGGAGTTCACCTATCTCAAGGACTATATCCAAAAGACCGCCGAAGAGCTCATCAGCGAAAGCGGCGAAGAGCTGGAATACCTCATCGGCACGATGATCGAGACCCCGCGTGCCGCGCTCATCGCCGACGAAGTGGCGAAAGAGGCCGAGTTCTTCAGCTACGGCACCAACGACCTCACCCAGATGACCTACGGCTTCAGCCGCGACGACGCGGCGAAGTTCCTCGCCGAATACGAACGCATGGGCATCCTGCCGCACGATCCCTTCACCTCGGTCGACCAACGCGGTGTCGGCGAACTCGTCGAGATCGCCACGAAGCGCGGCAAAGGTGCCAATGAAAACCTCATCGTCGGTATCTGCGGCGAACACGGAGGCGACCCGGCCAGCGTCAAGTTCTTCCACACGGCCGGACTCGACTATGTGTCCTGCTCGCCCTTCAGGATCCCCTTGGCCATCGTCGCCGCCGCCCAAGCCACGATCGAGAACGAATGACGTGAAAACCCCCGTCTTTGGGCGGGGGTTTTTCTTGAAAGGAGTGATTGGATGTCGACGTGGAAGTTGAAGCTTTCCGATATCAAACACAGCGACTATTTCCGCGACCTCATCGACAAGGTGAACGCGCTCTATCGGGAAAAAGTCGTCTATCCGCCGAAAAGAGACATCTTCAAAGCACTCGAACTCACCCCTTACGAGAAGGTGAAGATCGTCATCTTGGGCCAGGACCCCTATCATCAGCCGGGGCAGGCCATGGGGCTCTCTTTCAGCGTGCCCGAAGGGGTGCGCATCCCCCCTTCTTTGCAAAACATCCACAAAGAACTCGCAAGCGACCTCGGCATCAAGAGGAAGGAGACGGGCGACCTCACCGGTTGGGCAAAACAGGGGGTCCTTCTTCTCAATACGACCCTCACCGTCGAGAGGTCCAAGCCGGGCGCGCACCGGGAACTCGGCTGGGAACGTTTCACGGACGAAGTGATCCGCGCCCTCGACGAACACGAATCGCCTCTGGTCTTTTTGCTTTGGGGAGTGCATGCGCGCAAGAAGAAGCGGCTCGTCACGAATCCGAAACATCTCGTGTTGGAAGCGAGCCATCCTTCTCCCTTTTCGGCCCGTGATTCGTTCTTCGGCTGCCGTCACTTCTCGAAAGCGAACCGGTTCTTGGAAGAGAATGGCCGCGAGCCGATAGATTTCAGCCGTTAGACTTGAAAATCACACGAAAACTGTTACAATGGGTTCTGTCAGAGTAGCTCTGCCGCGTCAAGTGCCACACCATGGGATGTGGGGTGTGGACGAACACGTTCTTCGTGGCGTTG
>PUKL01000029.1 GCA_003552275.1 Mollicutes bacterium | reverse complement strand
TGTGTTCCTTTACGTACGAATTTTTCCTTGCCCATTTGTATTTTTCCTCCTTAATTGGTCTTGTAACAAGGTCATTTTACCGTATTATAGCCTATAATGCAAGTTAATTCAATCTCTAGCCGTTGCGTTTTTCGACGATCCGTTCGGCGATGGATTTCGGCGCGGGCTCATAATGGGAAAAGTGCATCGTGTAGTTCCCGCGGCCCTGTGTGTTCGACCGGAGACTCGTCGCATAGCCGAACATCTCGGCGAGCGGTACAAGCGCCCGGACTTGGTGGGCGTTGCCTCGCTTTTGCTGGCTCTCCACCTTGCCTCTCCGTCCGGTGAGATCGCCGATGACGTTTCCGAGATAGTCGTCGGGAGCGATGACATCGACCAACATGACGGGTTCCAAGAGGATGGCCTTACAGCGGTTCTTGGCCTCGCGGACGGCGAGGGACGATGCGACCTTGAAGGCGATCTCGCTCGAGTCGACGTCATGGTAGGAACCGTCGTAAAGAGTGGCCTTGACGTCGATGATCGGATAGCCGGCGAGAACACCGTGTTCGAAAGCCTCTTTGATGCCTTCTTCGACGGCGGGGATGTACTCGCGGGGTACGACACCGCCGACAATCTCGTCAACGAACTCGAAGCCTTCGCCCCGGTTGGGCTCGAAGCGGATGTAGACATGGCCGTATTGGCCCCGGCCGCCGGTCTGGCGGACGAACTTGCCTTCGATTTCCGCTTCGGTGGTGAAGGTCTCCCTGTAGCTCACTTGCGGTTTGCCGACATTCGCGGACACTTTGAACTCGCGTTTGAGCCTGTCGACGATGATCTCGAGATGGAGTTCCCCCATCCCGGCGATGATGGTCTGTCCGGTCTCTTCGTCGGTGCAGGTCCGGAAGGTCGGGTCCTCTTCGGCGAGCTTCTGGAGGGCTTCTCCCATCTTGTCCTGGTCGGCTTTCGACTTGGGCTCGATTGCGACGCTGATGACGGGCTCGGGGAAGTTCATCTGTTCGAGAAGGATCGGATGGTTGACCTCGGCCAACGTGTCACCGGTCGATGTGTTCTTGAGGCCGATCGCCGCGGCGATGTCGCCGGCATGGACGGCATCGATCTCTTCTCTGTGGTTGGCATGCATCTGCAAGATGCGCCCCACCCGCTCCTTGTGGCCTTTCGTCGTGTTGCGGACATAGGAGCCTTTCTTCAATACGCCCGAATACACGCGGAAATAGGTGAGCCTGCCCACGAAGGGGTCGGTGGCCACCTTGAAGGCCAAGGCGGCGAATTTCTCTTCGTCGGAAGATGTCACGCGCACCTCTTCGCCGTTTTTCATCTTTCCCTTGATGCGGACGACATCGGTGGGGGCGGGCAGATAGTCGATGACCGCGTCGAGGACGAGCTTCACACCTTTGTTCTTGAAGGCGCTGCCGCAAAGCACGGGGAAGAATTCGACATCGAGGGTGGCTTTCCGGATGGCTTCCTTGATCGTGTCCACGGGCACCTCCTCGCCTTCGAGATACATCATCATGATGTCGTCGTCGAAATCGGCGAGCGTCTCGATGAGTTCACCCCGTCTTTCTTCGACGATGTCACGGTAATCCTCGGGGATGTCGATCTCGACGGGGTTCTCTTCGGGAGCGCCGTCATAACGGTAGGCTTTCATCTCCACGAGGTCGATGATGCCTTCGAAATCCACCTCGGCGCCGATGGGCCACTGGATGGCCGCCGCTTTCACGCCGAGTCTTTCGTCGAGAGATTTCACGCTGAAGGCGAAATCCGCGCCGATCTTGTCCATCTTGTTGACAAAGACGATGCGGGGGACCATGTATTCGGTCGCCTGTCGCCAGACGGTCTCCGTCTGAGGTTCGACGCCGGCTTGGGCGTCGAGGACGGTCACCGCACCATCCAAGACACGCAAAGAACGGGAGACCTCGACGGTGAAGTCGACATGACCGGGTGTGTCGATGATGTTCACACGGTGGTCATGCCAAAAGGCGGTCGTTGCCGCGGAAGTTATGGTGATGCCTCTTTCTTGTTCTTGGTCCATCCAGTCCATCTGGGAGGCACCTTCGTGCGTCTCCCCCATCTTGTGGATTTTACCAGTGTGAAAGAGGACGCGCTCAGTCGTCGTTGTCTTCCCGGCGTCGATATGCGCCATTATGCCGATGTTCCGGGTCTTCTCCAAGCTGTATCTGCGTGCCATGATTGGTGCTCCTTCCTGCTATTACCAGCGGTAATGCGCAAACGCTTTGTTCGCCTCCGCCATTCTGTGCATGTCTTCGCGTTTCTTCACGGATTGTCCTTCGCCGTTCGCGGCGGCGATGATTTCCTTGGCGAGACGCTCTTCCATGGTCTTCTCGCCACGAAGTCTCGCGTATTGGGTGATCCAACGAAGTCCCAACGTGTAACGCCTTTCTTCACGGACTTCCATGGGGACTTGGTAGTTCTGTCCCCCGACGCGACGCGCCCGGACTTCGAATGTGGGCATGACATTGTCCAACGCTTCTTCGAACACTTCGAGCGGGGGGCGTCCGGCGATTTCTTCGATCCGGTCGAACGCCGTGTAGAGAATGCGTTGTGCCGTGTTCTTCTTGCCGTCTTTCATGATGCTGTTGATCAGTTTCGTGACGAGTTTCGAGTCGTACACCGGGTCGGGCAGTACGTCCCGTTTCGCCACATGTCCTCTGCGGGGCATGGCAGGTTCCTCCTTTCAAGAATCGATCTTTCCTACCTACATTTCTTCCTTCTTGGTTCCGTATTTCGAACGTCCCTGTTTCCGGTCGACTACGCCTTCGGCGTCCAGTGTGCCGCGGACGACATGATAACGCACACCAGGCAGGTCCTTGACACGACCGCCACGGATGAGGACGACGCTGTGCTCTTGCAGTTTGTGGCCGATTCCGGGGATGTAGGCCGTCACTTCCACGCCGTTCGTCAAACGGACACGGGCGTATTTACGGAGCGCCGAGTTCGGCTTCTTGGGTGTCATGGTCGCGACCCGCACGCACACACCGCGTTTTTGCGGACTGGGCAGGTGGGTGTAGCGCCGCTTGATGGAGTTGTAGTTGATGGCGAGATGCGGGGACTTGGACTTTTTCTTGCGGGTCTTGCGTCCTTTTCTGACGAGTTGGTTGATGGTCGGCATGTTGTTCCTCCTCTCCTGTTTTTTTCACAACACTTCCATGTGTGTCGATTGTTCCATATTGATGGCGAATCCCCTCGATGGAAGGGGTGTTTTCGCACTTGACGCACGTGTAATTATATAACACCGTTCCAGGTGTGTCAATGTGTCTCGCGGAAAAAATGCCGGGCCACCTCGAGGCGGCCCGGCAACGGTGTCTCACGACTTGTCGTCGAACCCGGACATTTCATCGGGGTCTTGTTGTTCGAAGTCCTCGTCGACGTGTTCATGTTCGAAATCGGGGTCGACAAAATCCTCTTCCCCTTCGAACTCCTCGTCGAACTCGCTTCCCTCGGGTCGTTCATAGTCGAAACTCTTGTGGCGGAGGATGCCGGTGCCGGCGGGGATACGGCCGCCGATGATGACATTCTCCTTGAGTCCCGCGAGTTCGTCGGTCTTGGCGCGGATGGCCGCGTCGGTGAGGACCCGGGTGGTCTCTTGGAAACTCGCGGCGGAGAGGAACGAGTCGCTCCGCAAGGATGCGCGGGTGATGCCGAGAAGGGCGGGACGGCCGATGGCCGGCTGTTTTCTATCGGCGATGGCCTGCCTGTTCGCTTCCCGGAAGGTCTTGTAGTCGACCTGGGCGCCGGGGAGCAGTTCGGTGTCGCCCTCGACGATGATGTCGATCTTGCACATCATCTGATGGATGATGATCTCGATGTGCTTGTCGGATATCTCGACGCCTTGTGAACGGTAGACCTTTTGCACTTCTTTGAGGATGTATTGTTGGACGGTCTCGGCGTCGGTCACTTTCAAGAGCTGGCGGGGATGGATGGAACCTTCGGTGATCTTCTGACCGGCATGCACCTTCTCGCCTTCCTCCACGAGGAGGGTGACGTTGCTGTCGGTCTCGTATTCGCGGGAATCGATTTCACCCGTGACGGTGACCTTGTAGCGTTCATCGATCTGTTCGATTTGTTCGATCGCACCGTCGAATTCGGCGATGATGGCCTTACCTTTGGGATCGCGCGCTTCAAAGAGCTCCTGGATCCTCGGCAGACCCTGGGTGATGTCGGCACCGGCCACACCGCCGGTGTGGAAGGTGCGCATCGTGAGCTGTGTTCCCGGCTCACCGATGGACTGGGCGGCGATGATGCCCACGCTTTCCCCGACTTCGACCTCTTCGCCGGTGGCGAGATTCCGTCCGTAACATTTCCGGCACACACCGCCGTGGGCGTTGCACATGAGGATGTTGCGGATTTTCATCTTTTCGACACCCGCATCGACAATGGCTTTCGCCAGTTCGTCGGTGAGATAAGTCTCCTTCTCGACGATGACCTCGCCCGTTTCCGGATGGGCCACGGTCTCTTGGCTGTAACGACCGACGATCCGGTCGTAGAGGGATTCGATGTTGCTGCCGTCGTTGTCTTTGAACGCTTCGACGAGAGTCCCCCGGTCGGTGCCGCAGTCGTTTTCGGTGACGACGAGGTCCTGGCTGACATCGACGAGACGGCGGGGGAGATAGCCGCTGTCGGCGGTCTTCAGCGCGGTGTCGGTGGAACCTTTTCTCGCGCCGTGGGTGGAGATGAAGAACTCGCTCATCGTGAGGCCTTCACGGAAAGAGGCCTTGATGGGGAGCTCGATCGTTTGTCCGGAGGGATTGCTCATGAGGCCCCGGATTCCGGCGAGCTGGGTGAAGTTGGAGATGTTGCCGCGGGAACCGGATGTGCTCATCATGTGGATATGGTTGTCGACGGTGAGCTCTTCACGGATGCCGGCCTGGATTTGTTCTTTGGCGTCTTCCCAAACCGAAATGACGAGGCTTCTTCTCTCGTTTTCGGTAAGAAAGCCTTCATCATGCATCTTTTGGATCTCTTCGACTTTCTTTTCCGCTTCGAGGAGGATCTCGCCTTTTTTGCTGTAGGGTTGGATATCGAAGGCGCTCACGGTGATGCCGGCGTCCGTCGAGTACTTGAACCCGAGGTTTTTCATCTTGTCGAGCATCTTCGAAGTCTCATTGATCTTGAAATCGGAAAACACGCGGCTGATGATGCGGGAGAGGAACTTCTTGTCGAACGGTTTTGCGAGACGACAAGCGCCTTTTTCCTCGAGTTCGATGATCTTCTTCTCCACCGCTTTGACTTCTTCGGGCGGAGCGGCCACGCTTCTCCTTTGCAGGCGGGCGAGTTCATGATAGAGTTTTTCGAGTTCGAGACGGCTTTGGATGATTTCGCGGATGTTCTCGCCGCGGCTGATGAAATACTTGTCGGGGGTGTTCTCGTCGAGATTCACCGCTTCGGGCTCGTTCAAGTAGGGGAAGCTCCGGGGGAGAATCTCGTTGAAGATGAGTTTCCCCATGGTGGTCATGAGATAGCTTTCCTTCTGTTTGTCGGTCAAAGGAGCGTTCCCGAGGGTGGAGGCCCTGATGGCGATGACGGCATGCAGGCCGATTTCTTCGTTCTCGAAGGCGAGCCGTGCTTCCTTGGAATCCTTGAAGACCTTGCCTTCACCCTTTTGGTCGGTACGTTCGAGGGTGAGATAGTAGTTGCCGAGCACCATGTCTTGGGACGGTGTGACAACGGGCTTTCCGTCTTTGGGGTTGAGGATGTTGTTGGAGGCGAGCATGAGGACGCGGGCCTCGGCTTGCGCTTCTTCCGAAAGCGGCACGTGCACCGCCATCTGGTCGCCGTCGAAATCGGCGTTAAAAGCGGTCGTGACGAGCGGATGCAAGCGGATGGCCTTGCCCTCGATGAGTTTGGGCTCGAATGCCTGGATGCCGAGACGGTGCAGGGTGGGGGCCCGGTTCAAGAGGACCGGGTGCTCCTCGATGACTTCCTCGAGGACCTCCCAGATGCGCGGATCATAATCTTCGATCAATTTTTTGGCGTTTTTGATGTTGTTGGCGATGTCGCGATTGATGAGTTCGCGGATGACGAAGGGCTTGAAGAGGCTTATCGCCATTTCGCGGGGGATCCCCGCCTGATACATCTCGAGGTCGGGGCCGACGACGATGACGCTCCGGCCCGAATAGTCGACGCGTTTGCCGAGCAGGTTCTGGCGGAAACGACCCTGCTTCCCTCGCAGCATGTCGGAAAGACTCTTCAGGGGGCGATTCTTCTCGACCACGGCTTTGCGGCCGCGCTTCGAGTTGTCGATGAGCGCATCGACGGCCTCCTGCAACATCCTTCTTTCGTTCTTGGTGATGAGGTGGGGGGCGTTTTGTTCTTTTTGGCGTTTCAGACGGTTGTTGCGGTTGAGGATTCTCCTGTAGAGGTCGTTCAGGTCGGTGGTCGCGAAACGGCCGCCGTCAAGCTGCACCATGGGACGGAGTTCCGGCGGGATGACGGGAAGGACGTCCATGACCATCCATTCGGGCTTGTTGTCGCTCTTGCGGAAGGCCTCGATGATCTCGAGGCGTTTGATGTGCTTTTGGCGTTTCTGCTTGGAAGCGGTCGGCAGGGCCTTGCGGAGCTTGTAGGCTTCTTCGGCCAAATCGAGTCGCTGCAGGAGGACCTTCACAGCCTCGGCCCCGGTGAGGGCTTTGAAGCGAGTGCCGTATTCCATGTATTTCTTCGTGTATTCCGCTTCGGAGAGGATTTGCTTGTAATGGAGGTCCGTGTCGCCCTTGTCGATGACGATGTAGCTCGCGAGATAGACGACCTCTTCGAGATCCTTGGATTTGATGTCGAGCAGGGTCGCGATCCGCGAGGGGGTGTTGCGGAGATACCAAGTGTGGACGACCGGGGCGGCGAGTTTGATGTGGCCCATCCGTTCGCGACGGACTTTGCTCTCGGTGATCTCCACACCGCAGTCTTTACACTTTTTACCGGTATGAGCGCTTTTCTTCTTGTTGTTGCAGGCGCATTGGTAGTCTTTCTGGGGACCGAAGATGACCTCGCAGAAAAGACCGTCGCGCTCGGGTTTCAACGTGCGGTAGTTGATGGTTTCGTGTTTCTTGACCTCCCCGAAAGACCAAGAGAGGATCTCCTCGGGGGATGCCAAGCGGATTTTGTAATGGAGGTATTTTTGGCTCATCAAATCACCTTGTCCTCATTCAGGAATCGAAACCGTATTTTCCCACATAGTCGTGTTCGGCGGAATCTTCCACGAGACTCTTGCGGGCCTCGTTTTCGTGTGTGTCGCGGTTGATGAGTTCCACGCTGATGCCGAGGGACTGAAGCTCCCTCGTCAAGACGCGGAACGATTCGGGGAGACTCGGTTCGGGGATGCTCTTGCCGTCGACGATGGCGCGGAAGACTTTGTTCCGGCCGATGATGTCGTCGCTCTTCACGGTGAGCATCTCTTGCAGGCAATAGGCCGCACCGTAGGCTTCAAGCGCCCAGACTTCCATCTCGCCGAAACGCTGGCCGCCGTTTTGGGCCTTGCCGCCCATCGGCTGCTGGGTGACGAGCGTGTAGGGGCCGACGCTCCGGGCGTGGAGCTTGTCGTCGACCATGTGGTCGAGCTTGATCATGTGCATGATGCCGACGGCGACGTCGTTGTCGTATCGTTCTCCGGTGAGACCCGAATAGAGGGGGGTCTTGCCGTTGTGGCTGAGCTTTGCCTCTTGCATGATCTCGTCGAGGTCCTCGCTTTCGACACCGTCGAAAACGGGGCTCGCGATGTGGACGCCGAGTTTCTCGGCGGCCATGCCGAGATGGATTTCCAACACCTGGCCGATGTTCATCCTCGAAGGCACACCCAACGGATTCAACATGATGTCCACGGGACGTCCGTCGGGCAGGAAGGGCATGTCCTCCTCGGGGAGGATCTTCGAGATGACGCCCTTGTTGCCGTGGCGTCCGGCCATCTTGTCGCCTTCGGAGATCTTGCGTTTTTGCACGATGAAGACGTGTACGACTTCGTTCGCGCCGGGCGGCAGTTCGTCGCCCGCTTCGCGGGAGAAGTGCCTGACACTGTGGACGATGCCGCCGCCCCCGTGGGGCACGCGGAGCGAGGTGTCGCGCTGTTCATGTGCTTTCTTGCCGAAGATGGCGCCGAGCAGACGGTCTTCGGGAGTCTCTTCGGTGAAGCCTTTCGGGGTGACCTTGCCGACGAGGATGTCGCCCTCTTTCACTTCGGCGCCGGGGATGATGATGCCGTTTTCGTCGAGGAAACGACGTCCCTTCTCACCGACGTTGGGCACCTCGCGGGTGATTTCCTCTTTACCCAGTTTGGTGTCACGGGCCTCGGCTTCATATTTCTCTATATGGATGGATGTGTAGATGTCGTCTTTGACGAGACGTTCGGAAAGGATGACGGCATCTTCGTAGTTGTAGCCGTTCCATGTCATGAAGGCGACGACGACATTCCTGCCCAGAGCGAGTTCGCCCTCGTCCATGGCCGGTCCGTCGGTGATGATCTCGCCGGCTTCGATCTTGTCGCCGGGACGGACGATCGGTTTCTCGTTGATGAGCGTGCTCTGGTTGCTCCGTTCGAACTTCTCGAGCGGGTAGGTGCGGTTCTTGCCGCCCTCTTCCTCGACGATGATCTTTCTCGCGTCGACATATTTCACGACGCCGGCTTTTTGTGCCACGATGCAGGCGCCGCTGTCCTTGGCGGCCTTGTGTTCGATACCGGTCCCCACATAAGGGGCTTCGGGTTTCAAAAGGGGAATCGCCTGCCGTTGCATGTTCGCGCCCATCAAGGCCCGGTTCGCGTCGTCATGTTCAAGGAAGGGGATGCAGGCCGTGGACACGCTGACGATCTGTTTCGGTGAGACATCGATGAGGTCGACCTCGTGCTTGTGATGCATCTTGGTCTCGCCCATGTGGCGCGCGACGACCGTGTCGTCGACGATGCGCATGTCGTCATCGAGGTTGATATTGGCCTGGCCGATGATGTATTCCTCTTCCTGGTCCGCCGTGAGGAAAAGGTGCTCGTCGGTCACATAGAGCTCGACGGAACCGTCGTCTTTCTCCTCGCGACGCACTTTGAGATAGGGAGTCTCGATGAGTCCGTACTCGTTCACGCGGACATAGGTGGAAAGACTGTTGATGAGGCCGATGTTCTGTCCTTCGGGGGTCTCGATGGGACAGATCCTTCCGTAGTGTGAATAATGCACGTCGCGCACTTCGAAACCGGCGCGGTCCCGGGTGAGACCACCGGGGCCGAGCGCGCTGATGCGACGTTTATGGGTGATCTCGTCGAGGGGGTTCGTCTGGCTCATGAACTGCGAGAGCTGCGAAGAGCCGAAGAACTCCTTGATGGAAGAGGTCAGGGGCCGGATGTTGATGAGATTCTGCGGGGTCATCTCCGAGGTGTCCCGGGTGCTCATGCGGTCCATGACATTCTTTTCGAGTTTGGAAAGACCGATCCGGAACTGGTTCTTGAGCAGCTCGCCGATGAGGCGGAGCCGACGGTTGCCCAGATGGTCGATGTCGTCGAGTCTTCCGTAGTCGTCCATGAGGTTCAGATAATAGCTCACGGAAGCGATGATGTCGGAGGGGGTGAGGTGTTCGGCGTTCTCGGAAGAGTCGTTGCCGATCACCCGGACGTCGATTTCCTCGTCTTCTTTGTTCGTGTGGCGGATGTCGAGAATCTCGACTCGCGCGAGCCGGAGTTTCAACTCGTCTTTGGCAAGCGTCTCCTCGATGGATGCGAGCATCTCGTCGTAGGCCTTGTTGCCTTCCTTGTCGATGAATTTCTTCTTGGTGAGCCCTTTGTCTTTGAGATGTCCTTGGGCGTACTCTTCGGCTGAAAGGAAGCGTTGCGCCTTGATGGCGGTGAGCTTGTCGTCATCGGAGAGATGGTCGAGATAGGGGCAGCCGTCGAGAATGTCCTTCTGCTCGGCGAAATCGTACTCGAGGTCATGAGCGAGAACACCCGGCACCGTCCGGGTGAAAAGATGACGGTTGGCATCTAGGATCTTCTCGGTCTTCTTGTCGATGACTGTGTCTTTCTCGACGAGCACTTCCCCGGTTTCGGGGTCGACGAGGTCCACCGTCAACATCTTGCCGCGGACATGGTTCAAGACATCCAGTTTCTGGTTGACCTTGAAGCGTCCGACCTTGGCGAGTTCATACCGTTTCGCGTCGAAAAGACGGCTCACGAAGAACTTGATGGCGCCGTCGACTGTCGCGGTTTCGCCTTGACGGAGTTTCGAATACACTTCGAGGATGGCTTCCTCGCTGGAGTTCGTGTTGTCGCGTTCGAGTGTCTGGTCGATGTGGGCGTGCTTCTTGTAGAGATCGAGGATACGTTCGTCCGTCGAAAGGCCGATCGCCCTGAGAAGCGTCGTCAACGGAATCTTCTTCGAACGGTCGAGCTTCACGTTCAGAACGTTCTTCGAGTCGGTCTCGTATTCGAGCCAGGCGCCGCGGTTGGGGATGATCTGCCCGAGATAGCGGCTCCTGAGGGTCTTGCGGTCGACCTCTTTGTCGAAGAAGACGCCGGCGCTTCTGACGATCTGGCTCACGATGACACGTTCGGACCCGTTGATGATGAACGAGCCCCGGTCGGTCATGAACGGAAAATCGCCCATGAAAATCTTCTGACGTTGAATCACGCCTGTGCTGTGGTCGACGAGTTTCACGCCGACGCGCAGCGGACAGGCGTAGGTCAGTTCTTTTTCACGGGCTTCGTGCACGGTATGTTTCGGTTCATCGAATTCGATGTCTTCGAAATAGAGTTCCAAGCCGCCGGTGAAGTTCTCAATCGGCGAAATGTCCTCGAGGAGTTCTTTGAGCCCCTCTTCTATGAACCAGTAGAAAGACTTGGTCTGGACTTCAATGAGGTTCGGCAGTTCGACTTGGCTTTTGATGCGGGAATAGTTCCTTCTTTCGCGCTTTCTACCGTATTTGACAATCGAGTAGCTCACTACGTATACACCCCGTTCGAATGGATAAAAAATCATGGCAACACAAAAAAGCGCATTGTAACGCATTTTGTCATTATATCATAGCACTGTCAAGTGGTCAATGTTTATCGGGAAAAATCGAGCGGTTTCTCACGGGGCGATCCGTCAAGACAGGAAGGAACCCTTCCGTGAGGGGCGGTTGTTCGACGGACATGCGATGAAAAACGGTCAGCGCGGGCGACAGACGAACACATGAAACCCTTTCTTCCGCTTGCGGGTCTCGACATCGTAGTTTTTCTCAAGGTGTTCGCGCATGCTCTTCGCCCCGTGTTTCTTGTGGCAGACGAGCCAGAAGGTCCCTCCGGCACGCAAATGGTCCCGCGCTTTGCTCAAGATGGGAAAGAGCCTCTCTTTCCCGATGCGGATGGGCGGGTTCGTCACGATGAGGTCGAAACGTTCCTCCGGCAACGCGGAAAAACCGTCGCTCTTCAACACACGGGCCTGCACGCCGTTCGTTTCGAGGTTCCTCTCGGCGAGAGCGAGAGCCCGTTCATTGACGTCCGTCATGACGACTTCCCCATCATGAAGGGCGCCGAGCACGACACCGATGACTCCATAGCCGGTGCCGAGATCCAAAAGGCGCACATCTTCCTTATCGACCTCGATTGTCTCGATGAGGAGACGGGTGGCGAAATCGACTTCGTTCCGGGCGAAAACACCGCGGGCGGTGGTGAAAGTGAATCTTCTCCCCGCATGTTCATACACGAGTGTCCGCTCGTCTTTTTCCAAGTCATCTTGCTTCTCGCTGAAGTAATGGCTCATCGCCACCCACCTCGTTCTTCCTCCATCGAGGCGAAAACCTGAGCTTGTCACTCAGGTTTTTCGGTTGGATGAAGGTTATTTGATTTCGACTTCGCCGCCGGCTTCTTCGATCTTCTCTTTGATGCTTTCGGCTTCTTCGGGGTCGATGTTCTCTTTGATGGGTGCGGGCGCGCTGTCGACGAGGGATTTCGCCTCTTTCAGGCCGAGACCGGTGAGTTCGCGGACGACCTTGATGACGCCGATCTTCTTCTGACCGGGGTTGGTGAGCGTGATGGTGACTTCGCTCGGTTCTTCGTCCTCTTGAGCGGCACCGGGTGCGGCTACGGCTACGGCGCTCGGGTCGACGCCGAACTCCTCTTTCATCATGTCGACGAGTTCCTTCAATTCGAGCAGGGTCTTTTCTTTCAAAGCTTCAATGATTTCTTCATTTTTCAGATTGGCCATTTTCTTCTCCTCCTTATTCGGTTTGGTCGTTTTGACTTTCGTCTTGGTTTTCTTCCTGGTTCTCGATGTGCATGTTCAATCCCATGGCGAGATGTTTGATGGGCTCCAGGATGCCGCCGGCAAACATGGTGAGCAGTTCCTCGCGCGAGGGAATGGTGGCGATCGTCTTGATGTTCTCGTTGTCCATGAACTCGCCGTCGACAATGCCGACCTTGAGCTCGAGCTTCTTGTGGTCCTTTGCGAATTCGTGGATGACTTTCGCCGCGGTCACGCTGTCTTCGAAGCTGAAGGCGAGGGCGTTGGGTCCTTCGATGTGTTCGAGGAGCTCTTTATGACCTTCCGCTTCGGCGGCGCGACGGATGATGTTGTTCTTGATGACTTTGAACTCGCAGCCGTTCTTCATCAGTTCACGGCGTAGTTCACTCGCTTCGGCGACCGTCAAGCCGAGATAGTCCACGACGACGACGGAGTTCGCCTCTTTCATCTTTTCGGCGAGTTTCGCGACTTGTTCTTTCTTTTTTTCAATCGCTTTTTCTGACACGGTTCCACCTCCTTGGTAATGTCCATGAAAAAACCTCTTCTGTCCAGACGACAAAAGAGGCGGGAGTCCCGATGTTCTTTTGTCTGCTCAGGAGATTAAGCCCGAAGGCACCTGAGGTCTTCGACAGATATAGATTCATTTTTTCCTGTGCCTATTGTCTTACAAAATGGTCGTGGTGTCAACCTTTATTCCGGGAGACATGGTCGTCGCGATGGCCATGTTGCGGACGAACACGCCTTTGACGGTCGCAGGACGCGAACGTTGGATGGTGTCATAGAAGGCCCGGAGATTCTCGACGATCTTCTCGGGGGCGAAAGAACGTTTGCCGACGGGGATGTTCAGGATACCGGCCTTGTCGACACGGTACTCGACTTTACCCGCCTTGATCTCTTCGACCGCCTTCTTGATGTCTTGGGTCACGGTGCCCGTCTTGGGGTTCGGCATGAGACCGCGAGGGCCCAATGTACGTCCGAGTTTTCCCACTTGCGGCATCATGTCCGGGCTGGCCACGACGGTGTCGAATTCCATCCAGCCGCCGAGGAC
>PUKL01000120.1 GCA_003552275.1 Mollicutes bacterium | reverse complement strand
GTTGGATTCATGAACAAGACTGAACTTGTTGCAAAAGTTGCAGAAGTCTCCGGACTCACCAAGAAAGATGCAGAAGCAGCATTGAACGCCACTCTTGGCGCCATCCAAGATTCACTCGTCAAAGGTGAAAAAGTCGTTCTTACCGGCTTCGGAACGTTCGAAGTCAGAGAACGCAAGCCGCGTGTCGGCCACAACCCGAGGACAGGCGACTCGATTTCCATCCCGGCTCAGAAATCTCCCGCGTTCAAGGCAGGGAAAGTCCTCAAAGACGCTGTACGCTGAGTTTGATTCAAAAAAAATACCACAGAAATGTGGTATTTTTTTTTGCATTGTGGTACTTTTGGAATTGGGGGTGTTGCTTGTGGATTCGAAGGAATTCCTGGACGAGGAAATCTTGGATGCCATGCTGGAAGAAGACCTCGAGACTTTGGAAAAATTCGATATCTTTGCCATGGACTCTCGCCGCCAGAATCTGCTTTTCTATGCCATCAGGCAGAAAGCGAAAGCGGTGTTTTTTTATCTTCTCGAACGGGGACTCGACATCCAAAGCGAGAACTACTTCCATGACACTCCGCTCCATGTGGCCGCACACATGGGTGATGAAGAGATGGTTGCGGCACTGCTCGCAAAAGATGTCGATTTGGACACCAAGAACAAAAAGGGCATCACCCCGCTGATGCTCGCCGCAAAGCGTGGCGCCAAAGAGGTTGTGAAAAGTCTCCTCGACCACAACGCTTCGCTCGCCCACCGCGACAATGCCGGCGAGACCTGTCTCTTCCATGCCGTCCGGAGTCAAAGTGAAGCGACCCTCGAACTCTTGTTGGAGAAGGGGGCGAGCCCGCACATCCGCAACGCCCAGGATGAAACCCTCCATCACGCCGTTGCGCGTGAAGGTGTTCGCTCCATGCAGGATATGCTCTTTTCACGGGGGCTTTCCCCCTATCTCGAAAACATCTACGGCCAGACGCCCTTGCACGATGCGGCCAAACGCGGAGACACCGCCTTGGTGGAACGACTCGTCGCCTGTGGTCTCTCGGCAGACCACGAGGACCGGTTCGGAAAGACGCCTCTCGATTACGCCGAACGGAACCCGGACGTGCAGACGATGCTTCTACGGCGCCAGGCCGATTTGAAGATCGAAGATGCCATGAAGAAGACGCCTTTGCACAGAGCGCTCCGGGCAGGCAGGTTCGACGAGGCATTGGCCTTGATCAAGGCGGACAAGCACCTCGCCGCGAGGGACTGTTTCGACAACACGGCGCTTTTCTATGCAATTTTGGAAGGGGACACCCTCATCGTGGAACAACTGCTCGAAAAGGGTGTCGACACCGACGATGTCGACTTCCTCCATCAATCGGCGCTCTTTTACGCCATCATGGAAAAAGACCCCGAACTGGTGCGCATCTTGCACGAGAAGGGGTCCGTCACCGTCGATGAAGCCGCCGCGAGCATCTTGGCAGACGCTCCCGCGGAAATCAAAGCGTTGCTGGAACGTTAGATTTCGCCCATCGTCGTGAAAAGGAGCGCCACTTGGACAAAGTTCCATAACATGTGAACGCCCACCGCTACCATGATCCGGTTTCCCGAACGATGATAGAAGTAACCGATGATGAGACCGAGAGCGAAATAGGGTATGAGAGAGAGCAACTGGTCGAACTCTCCGACGAACAACATGGAAATTTCGTCCATGCCGTGGGCCAAAGCGAAGATGAGACTGGAAAGCACGAGGCCCGCGCCGAGGCCGAACCGTCTGGCCAAAAGCCCCATCGCCCCTTTCCGGAACACGAGCTCTTCCACCACGGGTGCGAGCAACACGGCGAAGACGAAAAGCGATGTCCGCACGACCGGAGCGCTTTCCGCGAGCCTTTCGAGATATTCTTGGTTGACGGCGGTCCTATCATGACCGAGAGCCATGAAGATGACGCCGATGATGATATTGGCGACGAACATGACCAAAAAAGCCACGAAGATGTGGCCGAGGATCTTTTTCACATCCTCGCCGGCGGCCGACAATTCGCTGCGGATGTAGTTCCTGGCGATATAGACGAGTCCGAGGGCGATCAAGAGATACCAGCCGAGGTTCAAAAAGGCGGAAATCGCCAAAAATACGCTCTCATCCTCGATGAGGCCGGGAAAGACCATGAAGAAGACGGTCATGAAGAGATAGACACCGACCAGGCTCCAAAGGTATGTTTTGATCAGACGGAGTTCCAGATACCGGTTTCCTTCAATCATATGCATCGCCGCTTTCGGTTTTGTCGATAACATTGTACCACAATCATGACGAGCGGGGAAGCTCGACACCCTTGTGCATTGACAAAGTCGCAACGTGTGGTAATATAATGTCAATGGCAACACCACCAAGATCCAAAACCTCGTGAGGAGGTGCGAACCATGGCCAAGAAGACTTTCGCCGTCATCGGACTCGGACGTTTCGGCCTCTCCGTCGTCGAAGAGCTCATCAAGTCCAACCAGGAAGTCCTCGTCATCGACAACAACCAAGAACGCGTGTCCAAGATCGCCAAGATTGCGACCCATGCCGTCGTGCTCGACACTTCGGACGAAGCGGCGCTGAAAGAGGTCGGCATCCAGAGTATCGACCATGTTATCGTCGCCATCGGCAAGGACATCAAGAACAGCATCCTGACGACCCTCATCCTCAAAGAGTTGGGGGTCAAGAGGATCACCGTCAAAGTGCAAAACGACTATCACGAAAAAGTGGTGCGCTCCCTGGGAGCGGACGAGACCATCCAGCCCGAGCAGATGATGGGGCGTCGCCTCGCTCATCAGGTCCTTTCCGACAACATCCTCGAGTTCTATGATTTGAGCGAACACCACAGTTTCGTCACCATCAAGACCAACCCCAAGCTCGTCGACACCACCGTCGCGAACCTCGACCTCCGGGAACGTTTCCATCTGAATCTCG
>PUKL01000036.1 GCA_003552275.1 Mollicutes bacterium | reverse complement strand
GCCGACCTTGTCGGCAAGACCACCGGCCACGAGGTTCAAAGCGCTCGAGGCGCCGCGTGTGAACACGCACTCTTCGGGAGAGGCGTTGATGAAACGGGCGATGGTCGTCCGCGCCGCTTCGTATTGTTCGGTGGCTTCGTGGCTCAGTGTGTAGACGCCCCGGTGGACATTCGCCGAAAGGTTCTCATAGTAGTCCGTCATGCGGGAAACGACCGGCCGCGGCGTGAGACTCGTCGCCGCCGTGTCGAAATAGCGCACCTTCTGCTTTTGTAGGAGGGGAAAATCGTCACGCAAGCGGGTAACATCCATATCGATTCACCTACCCGATTCTTTCCGTCACGAGATCGCGGATGGCTTTATAGATGCCTTCTTCATGCTCCAACCGGGCCAAGGGGGCCAAAAAGCCTTGGATGATGAGCGTCTGGGCTTCACGTTCGGAGAGTCCGCGACTCATGAGATAGTAGAGTTCCTCCTCGTCGATGCGGCCGATGGCCGCGCCGTGGGCGGCCTCGACATCGTATTCGTCGATATAGAGGAGCGGGTTCGCATCCAGACGGGCTTTTCTACCGAGAACGACACCGCGGTTCTTCTGGCGGGCGGAACTCTTCTTCATGCCTTTTGCGATGCGGGTGGCCGCTTCGAAGGCGAGGAAGCTCTTGTCGGCCGCGACACCGTAGTGTTCGATGAGACTCTCGGTGGCGGGTGCTTCATGGTTCAATGTCGTCTTCATCACGGTCTCTTGGTCTTTTGCGGAAAAGACCACCGCCCGGACGAAGGCCGCCGCCTTGTGGCCCCGCAATGTGATGGTGTTTTCCTGATGGGCGTTCTCTTCACCGAGAGCGCCGGTGTTCAGCGTGAAAGAGGCTTTTTCTTCGACGTGCGCCCGGCGGCGGGTGCGGGCCATGGATTGGCCGCCGTAGGCTATGAGGGAGGAAAAGACGAGCGAAGACTCCGCTTCGAGAAAGAAATCCCAAGTGTCGTCGACCAGGGTGCCGTCCTCGTCGGTGGCGAGGGCGCGGATCTCCGCTTGGGCCCCTTTCGCGAGATGGACGGCGACTCTCCCTCGATTCTTGTCTTTGGACCAGGCGCGCACGATGCGAAGCATTCTATCCGCTCCCTGGTCACGATCGATCATGACATAGTGCGTCACCGGGGAGGTGTCGGTTTCGGAAGGATGCACATCGAAACGGTCCCGGATGGCCTTGGGCACGCTTTCTTCGTCATGGACGCGAACGCCCCGGGGAAGGTCTTTTGTCCGGATGCGTCCGTCACGGAGGGAGACGAGGCCCGTTTCATCCGAAAAACAGAGCCTTCCGGCTTCTTGGTCTTTGGTCACTTCTCGAACGCTTCCTTGGTGGCGCATTTTTCCAAGAAGACCCGCTCGTCATCGTCGGGGACGACCCGTTCGTCTTCGATGCCGAGTTCTTCTTTGATCCAGTCGTAACCCTCCGTATCGATTTGTTTCATGAGGCTGTCATCACCCGTCTTGACAATCCTCCCCTGCATCATGACGCTCACCTTGTCGGCGCTGATGTAGTCGAGGAGCCTTTGATAGTGGGTGATGAGGAGAAGGCCCAGTTTACCGTCTTTCATCGCAGTGACGTTGTCGCCGACGATCTTCAAGGCGTCGACATCGAGACCGGAATCGATCTCGTCCAAGATGGCGATCTTCGGTTTCAACATCCGCATCTGGAGAATCTCGTTCCTCTTCTTCTCGCCGCCGCTGAAGCCGTCGTTCAAGTACCTGTGCGGCAGATCCTCACGCATCTTGAGCGCGGCGACCGCTTGGTCCAACTCTTTGATGAACCGAAAGAGGGGGATGTTCTTCTCGTCAACTCTACGTGCATCCATCGCCGCCTTGATGAAGTCGGAGTTCGTCACACCGGGCACTTCGGCCGGTGATTGCATGGCCAAGAAGAGGCCCGCCCGAGCGCGCTCGTCGGTCGACATGGCGAGGACGTCCTCACCGTCCAACGTGATTTTTCCGGCTGTCACCTTGTAGCGGGGATGGCCCATGATGACACTGGCCAAGGTGCTCTTGCCGGTGCCGTTGGGTCCCATGATGGCGTGGGTCTTGCCGGCCTCGATCACGAGGTCGACGCCGCGCAGGATGCGATGTCCTTCCGCTTCGGCATGTAGATTCTCTATACGCAAATCGGCCATGGTACAACCTCCTAGTTCTTCCTATCTTATTGTATATGATGAGAGGGCATTTGGGAAATGAAATGATAATCGTCCCCAGCGCCGCAACCATTCTACCAAAGAAGGACCGTCCGGGCAAGTCGTCCGGATGCGGGCGAAAAAAAAGCCCCCGGCGGGGGCAAGGCGTCAGTGATGCTCGTCGACCTGGTGCCGGATGACATTCTTGATGATGGTGAGCACGAAGAGGGTGGTGAGGCTCACGGCGATACCGATGGTGTGCAGGCCGTAACCGAAGATGATGCCGATGATGGCACTAATCCACAATGTCGAAGCGGTCGTGAGACCGCTGATGTGTCCTTGGGTCTTCAAAATCGTACCCGTGCCCAAAAAGCCGATACCCGAGATGATCTGCGCCACGATACGTTGGCGCTCGATGGTGAGGTCGGCGTGTTCGAGAATTTCGGGGTTGTCGAGATTGGCCTCGATGAAAGCGATGGCGTCATAGACCATCATCTGCTGGACCATGGTGATACCGGCGGCGCCGATCGCGACGAGCAGATGCGTTGTCAGCCCGGCGATCTTGTTGCGGCGTTGGCGCTCGAAACCGATGAGGCCCACAAAAAGTACGGTGAGGCCGAGACTCTGCAAAATGTAGAGAAGGTCGACTTCGGGGTTCATGGTCATCGGAATCCTCTCTTTTCGTTGTGGGACTTGTTGTTTGACTATATATTATAAACGCTTACATCATTTTTTGCAAGAGAAAAGGTGCCCGCCCTTCGGGGGCGGACACCTT
>PUKL01000124.1 GCA_003552275.1 Mollicutes bacterium | reverse complement strand
TTTCCGGATGACTGCGGAGGTTCCGCAGTCATCGTTCTCTGTGTCCGCTTTTTTCGCAAATGGAAACAAATCGGTACGTGCTACAATGGAGCCGAAAGGGTGATTCGATGATCATCGCCGGGAAGAATCCCTTGCGCGAAGCCCTGCGGGTGAACCGTCCCATTCACAAAGTGTATGCGGCGAACCCGAAGGATCCGCTCGTCAAGGAACTGAAAGACCGCGGCGTCCCCGTGGAAGTGAAAGACAGGGACGCCATGGATGAAGCTTTCGGTGAAGGACACCAAGGCATTGCGGCCCAAGTCGCGCCGTATGAATGCAAAAGTCTCGAAGAGGCTCTGCAAAAACCTTCACGTCGGGTGTTTCTCATGCTCGATTCCATCGAGGACCCCCAGAATTTCGGGGCCATCATCCGGAACGCGGACGTGTTCGGCGCCGACGCCGTCATTTTTGCGAAACACAGGAGCTCGCCCGTCACCCCGGCCGTCGTCAAGGTTTCGGCCGGTTCCATCGAGCATGTCGACCTCGTCCGGGTCACGAATCTCAATCAGGCCATCGACAAGATGAAAAAGGAGAACATCTGGGTGGTGGGCCTCGCCGGTGAAGCGGACAAGACCGTCGCTTCGATCCCCAAGGACACCGACATCTGTCTCGTTCTCGGCAATGAGCACAAGGGTTTGCGCCCCCTTGTCAGGAAGAACTGCGACTATCTCGCCAAAATCCCCATGCGCGGACGGGTGACGAGCCTCAATGTCTCGATGGCGAGCGGTATCGCCCTCTATGAAGTGATGGGTGATTGAGGCGTGTATCCGATACACAACGACTACGAGATCGTCGACAGGATCAAAGAAGGGGACGAAGAGGCTTTCACCCTCCTCGCCGACCAATACGAACGGTTCATCAAGAAGAAGATCCACCGTTTCAACCTGGCCTACGACAAAGAGGAGCTCGTGCAGGAAGGACTCATCCTCCTCCACAAGTCCGCACTCATCTTCGACGAGTCCCGGGGCAAGACCTTCACCCGTTTCTTCGAGATGAATCTCGAAAGGCTCTTCATCTCCCGCATCAAGAGATTGAAAAGGCGGAGTGAAATCGGCCGGCTCTATGAAAAGGACATCGCCTCGATGAACCACCGTGTCCGCGAGTCCTCGGTCTACTACCCGCTCTTCCTCGAAGAGGTCCGCGAGGTGCTCTCCCCGTTTGAATTCGCCGTGTACAACCGATGCGAGATGCAATGTGAGGACCATACCTCCGTCGCCGCTTCCCAAAGATGCGACACCAAGTCCGTCTACAATGCGCTGCACCGGGCAAAAGCCAAAATACGCGCATATTTCGGCGATTAATCGTTGACAAAGCACCCCCTTTTTGATACATTATATATTTGCAAGTGCAAGGTTGTGATAACATGCGTAAACGTGTCCGCCTCATCTGCGAGGTGTGTCTGTCTAGGAACTACACGGCCATGAAACATCCCCACGAGAGGGAGCGCATGTCTGTGAAAAAGTACTGCAAACGATGTAAAAAACACACCGTGCACAAAGAAAGCAAATAGGAGAATCAGCCATGGCTAAAGAACCCAAGGACAAAAAGAGCAAAGTTCTGGAAGTGCTGAAGAAGGAGTATCCTTTCGAAAGCCTTCTTTTGGGATTGCTCGGATCACTCGTTCTCGTACTCGGTATCTATATCTTCGAAGGACGGCATTTGACGATCCGTTGGACCGATCTATGGATCTTCGCGACCGCACTCCGCGTCAACATCTTCGCCATCATCGTCATGTTGATCGGTGTGGCGGCGCTCTTCGTGGCCTTGTCCCCCTTCTTCTTTCCCGGCTTGAAAGAGATGCGTCGTGTTTCCTGGCCGAAAAAGCAGACCATGTATGAGCACACCGCCCGTGTTTTCGGTTTTGTCATCCTTCTCGGCCTCATGTTCATGATCTACGACCTCGTGCTCCGACCCATATTCGAGATACTCTATGACATGGGTGTCTGAGCATGAGTGAAGAGCAGACCGAACGCAAGTGGTATGTCGTCCAGACCTATTCCGGACAGGAGAACTCGGTCAAGACGAATCTGGAGCGCCGTATTGAATCCATGCAGATGGAAGACAAGATCTTCCAAGTCGTCATCCCCGAACAGATCAAGCGGGAGAAAAAGCCCGACGGGACGACCAAGGAGAAAATCGTCAAACTCTATCCCGGCTATGTGTTCATCGAGATGATCGTGACCGATGATTCTTGGTTCGTCGTCCGCAACACCCCCGGCGTCACGGGTTTCTTGGGATCTTCCGGCGGCGGCACGAAACCGATTCCTCTGCCCCCCGACGAGATCAACCCGATCCTGAAGCGCGCCGGATTGCTCGAGACACCGAGTCTCGACGTCGAAATCGGTCAAAGGGTTCGGGTCACGGCCGGCCCCTTCATGAACCGCATCGGCCGCATCGAGACAATCGACCATGAAAAGGCCATGGTGACCGTGCTCGTCGAGATGTTCGGTCGGGAGACCCCGGCCCAACTCACATTCGACGAGATCGACACGAACGTTTGAACTTGACAGTCGAGAAACATGCAGGCTATAATGGCGTGGCATGTCGCATGTCATGCTTGTTTTATGAGTGGGAGGGCCTTTAGGTCCGCTTACCACATCACGAGTCAGAGGAGGTGACCATCGTGCCAAAAAAAGAGGTCAGTAACGTCGTCAAATTGCAAATCCCCGCGGGCAAAGCCAATCCGGCACCTCCCGTTGGACCGGCGCTCGGCCAAGCCGGCGTCAACATCCAGGAATTCTGCACCAAGTTCAACGAGAAGACCCGCGAGCAGATGGGGAACATCATCCCCGTCGAAATCACGGTCTACAAGGACCGTTCCTTCACATTCATCACCAAGACACCCCCCGCGGCCGCATTGCTTCTGAAGGCGGCGGGAATCGAGAAGGGTTCCGGCGAACCGAA
>PUKL01000119.1 GCA_003552275.1 Mollicutes bacterium | reverse complement strand
GGGACGAGACATGAAAGAAATCCTCGTGCCGACCATCATCGTCTTGGGCGCCTATTTTCTCGTCGCGTTCTTCGCTGTGAAACTGACCAAAGAACAAAAGACCGCCGATTTGTTCTACGGGGCGCCGGCGGTCGTCTTGGGCTTGTATTTCTACTATTTCGTCGTCGCGGGTCCGACTCCGCTCTATTTCGTGTTGAGTGTCTTTCACATCTTGTGGGGCGGCCGGCTCGTCCTCCTCGTGAAAGGGCGATTGAAAAAAGAGCGCCGCGGCTTCAAGCGGTCCCCCGTCAAAAGCGCTTCTCTCGTCAGTGAACTTCTCTTTCGCACGGTCACGATCGTGTTTTTGCTCACACCGCTTGTCGTCGGGTATCTCTTCCGCACGAGCGCGGCGCACATCGGGGATCTGGACCCCCTGCCCCTCGCGGGACTCATCGCGGGAAGCGCCCTCTTTTGCGCGGGATTCGTCATCGAAGCTTTCGCCGACGGACAGATGGCCGTCTTCCAAAGACGCCCCGAGAATCACCGCCGCATCCTGAAGCGGGGGCTTTGGCGCTATAGCAGGCATCCGAACTATTTCGGCGAACTGCTCCTCTGGATCGCCATCGTCGTCATCGTCACGACGAACAGCGTCCCCCACGGTGTCGTCTCCCTCTCGGCTCTCCTCGCGACAAGCGTCACCATCCGCCGACTCATGAAAAGCCCTCCTTCCGCACGGATGGAACGAGAGACCTACGTGCGCTATGCGTCGAAGACGGCGCAGTTTTTCCCCCGCCCGCCGAAGAAGATATGAGGCCATGCAAAAAGAGCCCGAGAAATGAAGGGCTCTTTTTTGAACGTATGCGGATCGCTCATCCCTCGATGTAGACGGAACGGTCGAAAGCCTTGGCGGGATGCGATACGGATCTTTTGATCTCGATGTCTTCGGGCAGGGTGTCGTAGAATCTCTCGAAGCGTTTCGCCGCCAGGCGCGCGACGACACGCAAGGGGTCCATCCGCTGCCGGAGGGCTTTGATGATGTCGGTCTTGGGCTCGGCCTGCAACGAGAGGAAAGCGAGCGTGAACTCCCGTTTGAAAGGAGAGACGCCGTCCCAATGAAAGACTTGGATCTGCGAGGTGAGTTTCCGTCGGCGCACGACACGCTGAGCGGATCGGACCGCTTTCACGTCGGAATCGATGGCGATGACCTTCGCTCCCGTGAAACGGGCGATGTGGAGGCTCGTATAGGGGATCGCCCCGCAACCGATATGGAGCACGATGTCTTTCTCCGTGATGTTCGCGACAACGATTTCCCGTTTCACGATCCGCTTGTAGAAGGAGGCATAGATGCGCGAGAACAACCGGGAGCGACTGCACATTTTTTCCAAGCGGGCGATAATCCGTTTGATCATGGTCGATCTCTCCTTTTCTAAGCGGTGATGAGCGCTGCCGTCTGGGCGAACAACCCGCCCAAAAAGAGCGCGGTCAAGGTCGTGAGGACGAGGATGACGATGGCGGTGCGGATGTTGAACTCTTTGGCCAAAGTGGCGATCATGGCGATGCAAGGCACATAGAACAAGGCCACGAGAGAAGCTGTGAAGAACTGCACGGTCGTAAGACCCATGGGTTCCAACACGACGAGGGTCAGCTCGCGGCGGACGATGCCGAGCACGAGGGAGGTCGCCGCCTCTTCGGGAAGGTGCAGCCAGCCCGAAACGACGGGAGCGGCGGCCCGGCCGAGGGCCTGCAGAACGCCGAGCTCATAGAACACGGCGACGAAAGCGATGGCGATGATCATCGGGAGGGCCCCGTCTTTCAGATAGTGGCGGATGCGGAAGGCGACCTTCTTCCAGAGCAGTTTCGGCTGCGGCCAGAGGAGTTGCGGCAGTTCGAAGAGGGTCGGGGGTGCCTGTTGTTTGTTCACTTTGTCGAGGATGATGCCGATGAGGACGAGTGCGAGGATGCTCACGAAGAAGATGGCCAAGAAGGCGGTGATGGACCGGGCGGCCACGAGGGCGATGAAGACGCCCGTTTGCGAGACACAAGGCACCGCGAAACAGACCATCGTCGCGACGGAGAGCCTCTGTTTCTTCGAAGGGAGCGAGCGGGTGGCCATGATCGCGGGCACACCGCAACCATAGCCCAAGAGGAGCGGGATGATGCTCGACCCGTTCAACCCGACCTTCTTGAAGAGCCCGTCCAAGAGCACGGCGAGGCGGGGCAGATAACCCACATCCTCGAGCAGGCTCATCGCGGCATAGAACGAGACGACATAGGGGAGGACGAGGGCGAAGGGCCATTCGATCCCTTTGATCAAAAAGCCGTAATCCTCGCCGATGAGGATGTTTTTCAACGCCTCGTTCGTGACGAGCGCCCCGACGGCATTCTCTATGTGGACAAAGAGGAAGCCACGGAAGAAGGGCAAGAGGAGGAACTGTCTGAGTCCCATGCCGAAACCGATCACGAAGGCGAAAACGAGCGCGAGCACGCCGAGAGCGATCGGTATGCCGGGCCAGGGTTTCACGAGAAAGCCGTGGTTGTCATGTTGTTCTTTTTGGGGTTCGCGACGGAAGGCGTCGGTGGCGAGTTGTTCGACCAGATCCCAGCGTTTGTCCGCCGCGGGCACATCGTGGGTCTTCTTTCCTCCGATGCACTTCTCGAGGGCGTATCTCACAATATCGAGGCTGTTTCCGCGATGGGCGACGGTCGGCAAGACACTCACACCCAGACGGCGTTGCAGGGTGTTGTGGTCGATGGTGATGCCGCGCGGATGCATGAGGTCGGAGCGGTTCAAGGCGACCACCGTGGGGATGTCCTTTTCGAGAACCTGTAGCAAAAGATGCAGGCTGCTTTCGAAATTCAAGGCGTCCAACACGAAAAGAACGGCATCGGGTTCTTCATCGAGCATCTTCACGGCGACACGCTCGGCATCGTCGGCGGGCTCTTCGAGGTTGTAGATGCCGGGAGCGTCTTTCAAAAG
>PUKL01000061.1 GCA_003552275.1 Mollicutes bacterium | reverse complement strand
GCAGCGGACGTGTTGCCGTATCTGTCAATATTAACATACATCTTTGCCGACGGGAAGGCAAGGACCTTCGCGGCATGATCGATGATGCGCTTGTTGGCTTGATGGGCGATGATGAGATCCAAATCTTGGAGTTCGCACTCCGTATGCCCGAGCAGCTCCCGGATGGTCTCGGGAAGCACCCGTGTGGCGAACTTGAAGATTTCCCGCCCGTTCATCCGGATGAAGGGGCGTTCGTGTTCGATGGTTTGAAAATCCTGTTTGAGCGGATAGGTGTCCATGCGGAGATACCCTTCCAGATCCCCCTTGGCATGAGTGACGACCTTCTTGATGTTCTTATGCTCACCCTTGGTGAGGACCATGGCTCCGGCCGCATCGGCGAAAAGCACACAGGTGTTCCGATCCGAAAAATCCGTGAACTTCGAGAGCGTCTCGGCGCCGATGACAAGGGCGTTTTCGTATTCTCCCGAGGATATCATCTTGTCGGCGATCTCGAGAGCGTAGATGAATCCCGAACAAGCGGCGTTGATGTCGAAAGCGGTGATGGTGTCACATCCCAAACGCCGCTGGAGAATCTGGGCCACGCCGGGGAAAAAATAATCGGGTGTCACCGTCGCGCAGATGATGAGGTCGATTTTCTCCGCGGGTAGTTTGGCATCAGCGAGGGCGCGGACAGAAGCTTCATAGGCCAAATCGCTCGTGTTCTCGTTAATGGAGATATGACGCGTCTCTATTCCGGTCCTCGCCCGGATCCATTCGTCGGATGTGTCGACGAACTGCTCGAACGTGGTGTTCGGGACGCTGTTCGCGGGGACATAGGATCCGGTCCCCATGATTCGTGTGCGGTTCATCGGACCACCCCTTTGAGGTTTTCGTAATTGAAACGCTGGAAAAAGCCGATGTTGCGGTATTTGGCGTAACGTCCCGTCCGGATCTCGTAGGGGCTCTGTTGGGCGAGGCGGGCCAACGCCTGGATGAGCGTCGACTTGATGGCCCTGTAGACATTGTCCGGTTCGCGGTGGGCGCCTCCCACGGGCTCGGGGATGATACCGTCGATGATCTCGAGCTCTTTCAGGTCGTAACTCGTGAGTTTCATGACCTCGGCGGCTTCCTTGGCTCTGGAAGAGTCCTTCCAGAGGATGCTGGCATACCCTTCGGGACTCAAGATGGAATAGATGCTGTTTTCCAGCATGAATATCTGGTTGCCCACCCCGATGGCCAATGCGCCTCCACTGCCTCCCTCACCGATGACGACGGCGATGATCGGCACACTGAAACTGCTCATCTCGTAAAGGTTGCGGGCGATGGCCTCGCTCTGCCCCCGGGATTCGGCGCCGATCCCCGGGAAAGCACCCGGAGTGTCGATGAAGGTGATGATGGGGCGCCGGAATTTCTGGGCTTGGCGCATGAGACGCAGTGCTTTGCGGTATCCTTCGGGATGGACCATGGCGAAATTGCAGCGGATGTTCTCCTCGGTGGTCCGGCCTTTCTGTTGGCCGATGACGGTCACGACATGTCCACCGATCTCGCCGATGCCGCCGATGATGGCCGCGTCGTCGGCATAGTTCCTGTCACCGTGCAACTCGATGAAATCGGTGAAGGTGTTGTCGATGACCTCCCGGGACGTCGGACGGTCCTTGTGGCGGGCGAGGAGTACCCGGTCCCAAGCTTCGAGATTCTGCATGGCCCTTCTCTTGTAGTCGGCGATCTTCAAACGGATCTCTTCGATCGCGTCCTCGTCATCGAGGCGGGCCAGTTCTCTCTCCAAGGCTTCGAGTTTCTTCTCCTTTTCGAGAATGTTCACGAACCATCACCTCCCGCACTGTGCAAACGGAGGAGCTTCGTCAACACGGATTTCATCTCGTGGCGGTGGACAACCTTGTCGACCATCCCTTTTTCCAGAAGGAATTCGGCGGTCTGGAATCCTTCGGGGAGTTCTTGTTTTATGGTCTGTTTGATGACCCGGGGTCCCGCGAATCCGATGAGCGCGCCGGGCTCGGCCAGAATGACGTCTCCGAGCGAAGCGAAAGAGGCGGACACCCCTCCTGTGGTGGGATGGGTGAGCACACTGATATATAGAAGACCCTGTTCATTGAGTTTATGGATGGCACCGCTCGTCTTCGGCATCTGCATGAGGCTGTAGATCCCCTCTTGCATCCTCGCGCCCCCCGAAGCGATGAACAAGATGAGAGGGAGGCTTTTCACCATGGCGTATTCGACACTCTTGACGACTTTTTCACCGACAACGCTCCCCATGCTTCCCATCATGAAATGGCTGTCCAGGACACCGAGTACACAAGGATGACCGCCGATTTCGCCATAGCCGTAGACGAAGGCCTCGTCCAGTTTCGTCTTTTCTTTGTATTCGGCGATCTTTTGTTCGTATGTGTCCTGAAAAAGGGGATTCAGGGTGATGAATCCGAGTCCCTTCTCCACGAACGTGTCGTTGTCGGCCGTGATGGCGAGACGGTCGACGGCGCGGATCCGGAAGTGGTTTCCGCAGTCGGGGCAGACAAAAAGATTCTTCACGATGTCTTTCGCCATGAAGTTCTTCTTGCATTCGCCGCATTTTTCGTAGAGACCTTCGGGAACGTCGGGGGATTTTTCCGGAACCGGCTTTTCCCGATAGGTCCGCAACGCCTCCCGGAAACGTTTCTTGTCCGCGAAAACTTGTTTCATCCTATCACGTCTCATAACGCAAAAGCCCCTTCAGATGTCGCGAGAGGAATCCGGTGTCAACCTTGTCCGACTCGAAATCCTCCTGCAACATGATCATGAGCAAGAACATCCGGTTGGTGGGCACCCCTTCGACGACGAGCTCATCGAGTGCCACACGCATTTTGCGGATGGCATCGACACGGTCGAGGCCGTGCACGATGAGTTTACCGATCATGGAATCGTAATGCGGCGGGATTTCGTAATCGGTATAGATCGCCGAGTCGAAACGCACCCCGAGACCCTGGGGCAGGTGGAAGAGGTCGATCCT
>PUKL01000101.1 GCA_003552275.1 Mollicutes bacterium | reverse complement strand
GCATCGGTTTCGACGGGGCGATCGCCGCCGGCGGGACCTCGATCGAGGCGTTCGGCAAGACGATTCTCGAAGAGACCATCCCCGCGGGGGAATTGCGGGGGATGTTGCCCGTCTTCGAAAAGGAGCAAGCCGCCGTCTGGTTGGAAGGGCCCGAATACATCTATGTCGCCGATGTCGAAGCGGGCGGTCTGATGGGCGAGCTCATCCGCTATCTCGACCAGGGCAGGGGGATCGTCAAAAGTTTCAAGAAAGAGCCCCCTGTCGTGAACAAGCTCACATTTTACACCCGCGATGAAGAAACCCTCGAAAAGGTGGCAGCGGCTTTCAGCGGCCGTTTCGACGTCATTCTGAACAAAGGACGTTCCATCGGCGAGATTCTCCCCAAAGGCCACAACAAGGGGACGGGCATGGATTTTGTGCTCGAAAGATTGGCCCTCGGCAAAGAGGACACCTATGCCTTCGGCGACAGCCCCAACGACATCCCCCTTTTGGAGAGGGCGACTGTCGGGATCGCCATGGCGGAAGCGCCCGCAGCGTTGAAGAGCGTCAGCGACCATGTCGCAAAGGCACCCGAAGATGACGGTATCGCGCAAGCTCTCGCTTATTTCGGTTTGATAGATGAAAAAAAACTAGGCCCATCGTGAGGAGGAGTCCGTATGGCCGTACGTGTCGTTTGTGACAGTGTCTGTGCACCGTCGCTCCCAAAGGCCGAGAAACTCGGCATCACCATCGTCCCCATCAACATCCATTTCGGCAAGGAGGTCCACAAAGACCTTTTGGGCTTGCCCCCCGAAGACTTCTACAAGCGGTTGCCGACCGTCAAGGAGTTGCCGACGACTTCCGCACCTTCACCCGAACGGTTCAAAAAGGTGTTCAAAGAGATTCTCGCCGCCGGCGACGAATGCATCTGCCTCACGATGACGGGCAAGCTGAGTCTGACGCATCAGACGGCGAGCAAGGCGCGAGATGCCTTCAAGAAAGAAGAAGCCGCCCGCATCCGGGTCGTGGACACCATGGTCGCCGGCGCCGCGGCGAGTCTGCTCACCGTGCATGCGGCGGAGATGGCCCGCACGGGTGAAAGTCTCGCCGTCATCACCGAACAAGTCGAAGAACTCCGGGCCGGCACGAAACTCGTCGTGATGTTCGACACCTTGAAATACATCGAAAAAAGCGGCAAGGTGGGAAAAGTGGCCGCTGTGGCGGGCAACCTCTTCCGGGTGAAGCCTTTAATCGTCTTCCGCCAGAGCAAACCGGACTTCTTCGGACGCGCTCGCGGCCAAAAACAAGCGGTGCGGATGATCCTCGACGAGTTCGAGAAAGACACCGCGGGCAAATCGTTCGTCCGCCTCGCCGTCACGCACGCGAACGCCCGCGCGAACGTCCAACCTTTCATCGACGCTTTCAAGGAGAAACATCCCGCCATCGAGGCCGACATCGTCCCCTTCACCTCGGCGATGGGAAGCCATGCCGGTCCGGGCGTCATCGGCATCGGCTACATCCATGCCGATCTCTGACGAGGAGGACGCCATGTCTTTGCGCATTTTCTGCGACAGCATCATCGCCCCCTCTTCGGCGAAGGCGAACGAGGCATCCGTGGATATCATCCCCTTGAACATCCATTTCGGCAAGGAGGTCTTCTCAGACCTTCACGGTCTTTCTTCCCATGATTTCTACGAGCGTCTCAGGAGCGCCCCCGAGCCGCCGACGACCTCGGCGCCCTCCGTGGGCCGCTTCCGGAAAGCCTTCCGAAAGGCTCTTTCTGCCCATGAGAGTTGCCTTTGCCTGACGGTGGGAAAACACCTCAGCAACACCTTCAACATCGCGATGCAGGCGAGAGAGGGCTTTTCCGGAGAAGAACGAGAACGCATCGGTGTTTTCGACACGAAGACCGCCGGGGCCGCGGGGGCCGTGCTCGTGCAGGAAGCCGCGCGGATGGCCCGTGAAGAAGCCTCCTTGCAAGCCGTGGAAGAAAAACTGGCCGCCATGCGTGAAAAGACAACGTTCATCGGCATGATCGATCGTCTCGACCATATCCAAAGGAGCGGCCGGGTGGGAAGTTTCGCCGCTTTCTCCACGGGCCTCTTCCGTCTGAAACCCCTCTTTTCGCTGGAAAACGCCGAAATACGTCCTTTCGGCCTCGCCCGGGGGAGACGCCAGGCGATCAAACGGCTCCATGCACGCGTAAAAAAAGACGCCCGCGGCGCCAAGAGAATCACGTGCGTGCTCACGGACGCTTGTGACAGGGAAGGGGTGTCATGGTTGAAAAAAGCGTTATTGTCAATCGAGAACGTCGTCATCGAGGACCATGTGCCCTTCACTTCGGCCATGGGAGCCCACACGGGGCCCGGTGTCGTCGGTGTCGGTTATCTGGTCGAATGAAAGAAACTCATTCGACACTCACGATGAAGGGGGCGTCCTGTCCTCCGTAGTAGAGGTCGACGCTCTCGAGCAAGGGGAAGATCTCCTCGATTCTTGCGACCAAGCCTTCGAGTCGCTTGCGGGAAGCCAAGGAGCCGTAATAGACGGTGAGTGTCTCGCCGCTCTCGGGAGACAATTCCTTGACGGTTTTTTCCAAGACGGCCAATAGATCATTGTCCCGAATGCGTCCGCCGGAGGTGAGGGCGACGAAGGCATCGTCCGTCTCGTCGATTCTCGCGATGCGGGGATGCCTCGAAGTCTCCTCGATGATCTCCGCCGACGGTCTTTTGGTCGCATACACCGCGACAAGCGCGGCGAGCACGCGGCATTCACCCGTGATCACGACGGGTTCCGCATCGCATTCGACAGAGACTGTCCGCGGGGTGATGATGAGCACATCCTCTTCGCAGTGTTCTTCGATCAGCCGGTGTTTCTTGTCGATGAGACTCTCACTGATGACGGTGTCGGCCCCGGCCATGGCGAACATCGCCAAGAAGCCCGGACTCGTGCCGAAGACCAAAGTGAGATAGTCCTTCAGATTCTCTTCGGCCCGTTTGGTCCGCCGGCTC
>PUKL01000147.1 GCA_003552275.1 Mollicutes bacterium | reverse complement strand
GGAGGCCTTGTTCACGGAGCTTGTTGATGTAGTCGACGAGGACGATGCCGTTGTTGACGACGACCCCGGAGAGGATGATGAGACCGATGATGGCGACGATGCTGACCGGCATGCCGAAAAGGTAGAGGATGCCGAAGCCCCCGGTGAAAGCCAAGGGAATCGTGAACATGATGATGAGCGGATAGACGAAAGACTGGAACTGGCTGGCCATGATCATATAGACCAAGAGGATGCCGAGAGCTCCCACGAGTATCAGGGTGTCGATGGCGGCCATGATCTCTTCGTCTTCACCGAGGACCTCATAGTCGTAACCCGCGGGCAACTCGTATCCGTCGAGGAGGTCCTCGACATCACGAGCGACGAGAGAGGCGTTGTATCCCGTCTCGATATCCGCACTGACAGTGACAGCGCGCGCCCCGTCCACGCGGGTGATGGCGGCGAAGCCCTGTTGGAGCCTGACCTCGGCGACATCTTCGAGAATGACCGCTTCACCGAGAGGGTCGGTGGCGATCTCGAGCTGTTCCAGTGTTTCGATGTCGGGAATGCTCGTGCGGCGTTCTTGCCCCTCTTCATACACATAGAGTGAATAGGCCCTGCCGTTCATGCGGATCTGGGTGATCCTTTCGGGGCCTTCGAGGTATTCCGCGGTCGCCATGAGCACTTGACCGACCGTGAGGCCGTATTTGATGGCTTCATCCTTGTCGACGGTGATCTTGATTTCCTGGAGGGGCCGGCCGAGGCCCGGATCGATGCCTCTGAGACCCTCGATATCGGCAAGGGCGTCAGCGAGGTCCACCGCTTCCTCCCGCAGTGTCTCCAGTTCGGGCCCTTTGAGGCGTACCTGGATCCCCTCGCCCATCAGGGCGGCCATGTCCATCTCCGTACCGGCCACTTCGGTGATGAACATGTCGTAGTCGGTCTCGAGGAGTTCCGCAATCATGTCGGCGACTTCTTGTGTCGAGTATTCGCGGTCCTCCCGCAACACGATATTCACATTCGCCCGGTCGAAAGAGTCGAAACCGAATCCCATCATGGCGAGTTGACCGCCGAGCGAGATGCCCACGGTATCGATGTCATCGTATTCTCGCAAATCGAGATAGAGTTCGTCCATTTTCGTCGTGAAGGTGTCGAAATCCACGGGCTGTTCGGGATCGATTGTCACCGTGGCCCGGATAGCGCCTTCATCCGTGGCGGGGAAGAACTCGAATCCCCGGGAGATGGAAAGGAAGAACGCGACGAAGAAGAGTGCCAGAATCGCCGCGAGAACGGCAAAACGGAATCTGAAGAAGAAGTCCAGCACCTTCTCGTAGACACTCTTCACCTTGTCCAGGATGGTCGTCTGCGTCTTCTTCTTCGTATCCGTCCTGAGAAGGTGGTTCGCGATCGCCGGAACGAAGGTCAAAGCGATCAAGAGTGACGCGACGAGACTGAAGGTGATGGTGAGGGCCAACTGATAGAAGATTTCCCGGATGAAATCCTCGATGAACATGATCGGCAAGAACACACCGATGGTGGTAAGCGTGGAAGCGATGATGGCGCCGGCGACCTGATGGGCGCCATAGACGGCCGCATCCTTGTTGGAGACTCCCTCGTTCTTCATCCGGAAGATGTTCTCGATCACGACGATGCTGTTGTCGACGAGCATCCCGATACCGAGAGCGAGTCCGCCGAGAGAAACGATGTTCAGCGTGATCCCGGCAAGATAGATGAGGATGATTGCGAAAAGGAGACTCACAGGGATGGCCACACCGACGATGAACGTCATCCGGATGCTCCTGAGGAAGAAAAGGAGGACGACGATGGCGAGGATGCCACCGATGATGAGGTTCTGGATGACCGAACCCGTGGCCATTTCGATGTATTCCCCCTGGTCGAGGAGGATGGTGGTCTCGAAGTCGTCTTCTTCGGCGAGTTCGGCGAATGCTCTGTGGATGTCGTTCGTCACATCGGTGGTCGCATACTCACCGCTCTTTTGCACACTCAGGGTTATGGCATTCTCGCCATTGACCTTGGAATACTGTCTTTCCCGGGCATCGACAAAAGAGACGTCGGCGACATCGGCGACTGTGACGGTCGGTGCCTCGAAACCGGGAAACTCCAGTTCGAATACCTTCAGATCTTCTATCTCTTCCAGACTGCCCAGAGCATCTCCGACCCGGACCATGTATTCAATCCCGCCGACATCCAAAAAGCCCGCGGGAAAGCTGAAGTTCTGAGCTTGCAAGATTTGCCCGATGAATTTCTTGTCCAGTTTGATCTCCATTCCCTCGAGCTCGTCGGCTTGGTCGTCAAAGCCGGCATTCCGCAACATCGTGATGAGTCCTTCGATGTCCTCCTCGATTTGCTGGTTGTAATCATCGATGGCTTCTTGGTCGAGGGTCACCCGGATTTCGGACTCGTACCCCCCGGACACATTGATGGTCGCGACACCGGGAATGCGCTCCAACCGTGGGCGGAGGGTGCTATCGACCCATTCGGTGAGTTCTTCGAGGTCCTTGCCCTCGTAGGACACACTGAAATTCATGATCGGAAGCATGTCGGGATTCAAACGGATGATGGCGGGATTGCCCGCATCATCGGGTAGCCGGTCCAACACGAGATTCAAGTCCTCGCGCATTTCCACCAACGCGCTGTCCATATCGGTATCGGGTCTGAACTCGATCATGACCATGGAATAGTTCTCTTGCGAGTTCGTGGTCACCTCATGGACATTGGCGGTGGTCAAAAAGGCGTTTTCAAGCGGTATGGAAACGTCTCTTTCCACTTCCTCCGGGGTGGCGCCCGGATAGGTGGTCAACACGACCGCATAGGGTATGTTCACATCCGGTACGAGGTCGGTCGTCATACGGTTGAACGAAACAACCCCGAACACCACGACCGCCGCCACGGCCATGATGACGGTCACAACCTTCGTCACGGAATAATCGATGAAATTCTTCATGCTCGTCACATCCTTGTCTGGAGGAATGAGAATGCAAAAAAAAGTACCCGACCGAACGTTCGGTC
>PUKL01000115.1 GCA_003552275.1 Mollicutes bacterium | reverse complement strand
CAGTCGCAGCCCACAGAGCGGTGATTGCACCTGCAGCCGTGAACCCAGCACCGGCGAGCACGCCTTTTGCGCTCGCTGCCGCAAGGCTCGTTTTCACGCTTGCGAGTGAGGCCGCAGACGAGGCAACCAGCGCGCCTGTTTTCGCCTTCAGTGACGGGATCAAAGCCGACGTGTTGACTGTAGCAAAGAACAGTGCTGCGCCACCAGCTGCTTGCAACAAAGGCCCAGCAACTGAAACACCCTCGCTTAACCCAGCGAACCGGAGTCGTGTCCGGTCAGCAACGGCTCGAAGGCGATCCATCGACGTCACCGCCGAGTTGTTCGCTTCGGCGTACTCTTCGGTAAGCTCCGTTCCCGATCCGATCTCGTCGTTGAACTCTTCGACCTGTTCAGTCGTCAGGCCGAGGTTGTCGGCCAAGTCGTCGATGTCGCCGTCAGTCTCTTCGACCGCCTGGCGGAACTCAGTACGCAACCGCCGGCCGGTGAACCCGGTTTCCTGGCCGAACAACGCGACGAGACCGGCGGTCTCTCTCGATGTGACGCCCATCTCTTCGAGTTCCTGGAAGTCGAGCCGCTCGATGGTCGACGTCACATCCCGCAGTTCGAGGTTCGTCTGATTGGCCGCCGCGGTGAAGGCGTCGGCGTCGTCAGTCAGTGCCGAGAGATCGCCGTCAAGGGCCTGCACAACCGGTGCCAACTCGGCGGCCTCGTCAGCCGTGGTTCCCGTCGCGTCGGCGAGGAGGTCGACCGCGAGTGCCGTCTCACGCATTTGCTCCTCGCCCTCAACGCCGGCTTGGGCGAGCGTTGATACTGTCGCTGATGCCTCGCGCGTGGAAAACGTGGCGTCAGACATACTGACAACCAATCCCCTTGTTTCCGCATCTGTTTTCCCCAATGTGACTGAGGTTCGGGCTAATTCTTCCCGCATGGTCCGCGTTTGATCAAACGCAGACTGCATTGTTTTACCCAGGGCAGCAAATGAGGCACCAGCAGTTGCAGCTTTCGCATCAAGAGCCAGTAAACTCTCACTTGCGCCTGCGGCACCTGATTCGACGTCTTCCATTGACTCTGCGGTGTCGTCACCTGTAGCGGCGACGGACGCGAGAGAGCCACTGGCTTCGTCACGGGCTGTCAATACTGTTGCTATTTCTCGGATTGCCATTCAGTTTGGGGAAACATTTTATTCGGTTGGCTGCTGTTTTATACTATGCTACGACGTGTCTTACTTTACAAGACATCGGTGGGGGTTTCAATAAGTGTGTCAGGTTGCTTATCATCTGAACCATTCCCAGATTGGGGTTTTGAGGAACGGGAAGCGGAGGCATGGTCATTTTACTCAGCTCACTGGGAGGCAGTTACAGAGCCAGATGAAATGGATGAGAACGGGCGTGCTGATGCGCGTCAAAAATTGGATGCTGGCAGCGATATTTACTCTGACCTCGCAACCGAAGCAGCAGAACACGGCCACCAAGACATCAATGACTTCTTCAACACTATGTCTGCGTTAATGACTGCGGCGGTGAATTACTTGGAAATTTACGACGGCGTAGGAGACCACCGTTTTGATGCTGATGCCATGGTTGAAAGTATTGAAACACACCACTCTGATGCTCGAAGTATGTGGCGCGATCTTGACGAACTCCGTGAAGCAGTAGACGGTGAAAGATTCTAATCAATCGCTCGCAGCGACAGTATCGGGCCTGAGAGGTGACATCATCTCCCACGAGCGGTGACATCTCTTGCACAAAGTAACGAGGTTTACCAAACGATTTGCTTGCGTAGCATCATCGAAGCTCCGGTAGGGCTCAATGTGGTGCACCTCGATAGACCGGCCGTGTTTTTCGTGGTGCCTCTTATCACTCATTGAACAATCTGAACAACGAGCTTGGTCGCGTATTAGTGCTTTAACGCGCTGCCTTTTCCAACGCCCGCTGTAGTATAAATCACCACCCTGCCACGCTGAGTGGTTCTCCCCTACGTGATATTCGTGGTAACACCCATGCGAACAAAAACGACCCTTTGAGTTGCCGGTCTTGTAGACGAATGTGTCTCCGCAATTGTCGCAGACGCTATTAGACTTATCTACACCACCCCGCCAGTTGGCGGCGTTTTCGCTTGTTCTTGTCTCAGATTGCCATTTACCTTGGCACTCTAATGAGCAGAACTGGTAGTCATTGGCTCGGCTTGGCGATACTTTCTCTTTCGACCCGCATTGTTCACATGTAACCGTTTTTTTGTCGTAGGCTGGATGGTTAGTGTTCGATCGCCCGCGGAGCCAATCGTTTTTGCAAGTTAAACTACAAAATCTATTTGGGTCTCCTGGCCTCCCCTCGAAATCACAGCCACACTCATCGCATGTGGTTAAGCGGTCTGGGAGTGGTTCATCATGCTTAACGCCGTGGTGGCTTCTCATGCCGCGCTCAGTTTCAAACGATCGCTTACATGTAGGGCATTCAACGCCGTCTTGCATACTCAAACCCCCCGAAGGGCGTCTCTATTCGCTCTGCGACCACCCTTCCGAGACTTCAGACAGCCCTCACACTTCCCACCCTCTCGCGTTGCGGGCATCCTACACGTCGGCTCACTACAAACCGGTCCATCGTCTTCGCTTTTATCACTCATCGTCTGCCTCCTCTATCAGACGCCAAACGACGTCCTCGTAAGAGTCTCCGCGGTCTTTTCGGTTGTGAAGTTCGTCGGCCAGCTCGTCGCTGACTTGGATGGTGGTTGTTCCCATCGGTTCTGTTGTGGCTGCCATAGACATATAGACCTATAGGCCGCACTACTTATAGTTGCTATGGTTTCTATAGGTCTATAGAGTGAGTCACACCATCTCCTCTGGGTTTGGTATATCGAAATCTGGTTGATGCTCGCTTTGCCGCTCTTCGTCGGCGACGATCGCCTCGGCGTAGAACAGTAGTTTTTCTACCGGCCACGCGGCGACATCCTCAATCGGGATCTGCCACTCGCGGGCTATGCGGATGGTAAGTCGTCCAGTTCGAGATCGGCACCACTGCCGGT
>PUKL01000048.1 GCA_003552275.1 Mollicutes bacterium | reverse complement strand
GTGAGCCAACACGTGCTCGAGCACACTTCGAGCGGAGCCTCGAGCTGATCAGGACCGTTGGGGATATACGGACCGAAACGGAGATCCTCAACGCCTACGGCACGGTCCCCTGGGTCGAGGGGGACAACGAGGAGGCAGTGGCCCGATACGAACAGGTGCTCGAGCTTCGACAGTTGGTGGGCGACAGACACGGCGAGGGGAAAACCCAGTACAATCTCGGCATCTTAGCCAAGCGCCAGGGGCAGTTCACCACAGCGGCCGAACACTTCGAGCGGAGCCTCGAACTCCTTCGAGCGGTCGGGGACAGACACACCGAGGTCAAAGTGCTTGGTGCGCTCGGGTTGAACCTCATGCGCCAGGGTGAATACGCCCGGGCAACCGACCTCTTCGAGCAGTGGCGTGACTACAGTGCGAAGTTGGGCGACGAACACGACGAGGCTCGAGCGTTGAACAACCTCGGGCTCGTCTCCAAGCGGAAGGGGGACTACGAACGCGCTGTGGCGTCCTTCGAAGCGAGCCTCGAACGAAAGAAAAACGTCGGTGATACCCGTGGTGTTGCTCGCACGCTGACCAACCTCGGCGAAGTGCTCGTTCGACGGGGCGAACTCGACCGGGCAACGGCGGTGCTCGAACAAAGCCTCGAGCAAAAAGAACGATTCGACGGTCAGGCAGAACTTGGGACCACCCGTAACATTCTCGGCGTCGCCACCTTCCAATGCGGCGATTTAGATCAGGCTCGGGCCCATTTCGAACGGGCCCTCGAGGTCACCACAGTAGCTGGCGAGACGAGCCAACAAGCACTGGCACACAACGGACTCACAGAAGTAGCCCTCGAGTCTGGCGACAGCGACCTGGCCGCCGCCCAGATTTCACAGGGAATCGAATGCTCGTTCGGGGAAGAGAGTACGGTCGCAACTCGTCTGCAACTGACGCAGGCTCGACTCGCCTGCGAGGAAAATGAGCTAGATCGAGCCGAAGAACTCGTCTTGGCAGTCCATGAGGAAGCTACCACTCTGCCGGAACCACACCTCCGTGCCCAGAGTGAACGACTTCGTGGACGCATTGCCATCGCCATGGGTGACACTGACCAGGCCATTGAGCACTTGCAAAGTGCCCTCGAGTTATTTGAGCACCTCCCTGCCTACCACGATATTGCTGAGACACTCGAATTACTCGCGGTAGCGATCGGATCCGAACCGACCGCTCGAGTGCTAGATATCGATCCGAGCGTTTTCTCGGACGCCCCAGAGGAAGTGCTCGAACGATATGGGAATTGGTGAGGGATGACTGACGGACGGATTTAGGGTCTCCACGGTTGAATGCTTGAGACCGGTGGGAAAGGGTCTTTCTTGTAGCCGATTTAATAGACCATCGTCGGTTACAGCTGAGCTTTGCCAGGTACTATTTCGTCGTAACCAGACCGGACCAACCGAAATAATGGCCGAAAATTTGATAGATCCTTAAACTGATTATTCTCCTAACAATATATTTAACACATCTATTTATCTAATGTCGGTGGTATTGATTGATACCTTCTTTTGCCGGCATTTCTATTCTCCTTCTCACTCCTTACAAATCAGTTCTTAGTTTAAAGACTGGGGAATAATCGGGCGGAATATTCAATTCCTGTCTTATTTGGCGGCTAAAGATACAAAACCATTACTAATTGGCCGATATGCTACTTTCTTATAATTATGAGGTGTCCCATCGGCAACAAACTAATAATAACATTTATTATAGTTCTGTTCCTGCGAATCATCATTCACTGGTATATAATTACTAGTGTTAATAGAAAATGACAAGAAGAAGGAGAAAACGGGTGCAGGTACTTGCAATAGTACTTGCGGTGGTTATGATTACTTCTGTATTGGCGCCTTTGGCGGCCGCTTCAGAAGTCAGTAGTGAAGATTTTGATGCGCTGCAGGACGCTGATGCAGATCTTGCAGATATTACGGTGGATGAAGAGATTGAGGACGGCGAACTCATAGAGGTCGTGGTTCGATTTGATTCGGTCGGTCCAATTGAAGCCGCATCGGACAGTGATCTTAAAGAAGCGTTACAAGTCCATTCTGAGGCCAGCCAGCAAAACGTCGTTACCTTTGCTGAGCAAACAGAGGGGGTTGATGTCGAAAATCAATTCTGGCTTGCTAATGCTGCTGTCCTTTCACTGGATACAGGGAATGTGGATGTTGAGGACATTGCGAGTCTTCATGGTGTCACAGAAGTCCATGAAAACTTTGAGGTAGAGGTCCCTGAGCCAGAATCTATGGAAGTTACTGGTCAAACAGATCAAAACGTTACCTATGGTCTTGATCAGATTAACACGACGCAGGTCTGGGATGAGTTCGATACTCAGGGTGAAGGTGCGAAGATCGCTGTTCTCGACACAGGGGTGGATATCGATCATCCAGACATTGATCTCTACACGGAAAACCCAAGTGACGACACCTATCCAGGTGGATGGGCAGAACTTGACGGTGGTGGCGAAAAAATCTCAGGAAGTCAACCTCACGACACAGGCTTCCACGGAACCCACGTAGCAGGAACCGTTGCTGGTGGTAATGAAAGTGGAACCGCAATTGGGGTTGCACCAGAAGCCAACATGATGCATGGACTTGTTCTTCCCGGTGGAAGCGGCAGTTTTGCACAGATTGTTGGTGGCATGGAGTGGGCCGTTGAAGAGGATGCTGACGTCATCAGTATGAGCCTTGGTGCCGACGGGTACCATCCTGAGCTTATTGAACCTGTACGTAACGCAGAAGACGCTGGTTCGCTGGTAATTAGCTCTGCTGGTAACAGTGGACCTGGTGTAACAGGCTCACCTGGTAACACCTACGAAACGCTATCGATCGGCGCTTCAGACGAAGCCGAGCAGATTGCAGATTTCTCTGGCGGAGAAACCATTGATACCGAGGAAGTCTGGGGGAGTGACGCTCCAGATGAGTGGCCTGATGAATACATTGTACCAGATGTATCCGCACCAGGTGTTCAGGTAATGAGTGCCGTTCCGGAAGGGGAAATCGAAGATAACCCTGAGGCTATCTACGGGTATGCCGACGGTACGTCCATGGCTGCACCGCACGTTTCTGGTGTCGCTGCGCTGATGTTGTCGGCCAGTGGGGGACAGCTTACGCCAGATGAAATGAAAGACGCGTTTGAAGTCCATGCTTGGAAGCCCGATGGTGAAGAGGAAGGACAGGACTCACGCTATGGCTACGGTATCATCGATGCTTTCGCTGCCACAGAGCAAAGCGCCATTGACAGCGGCGTTAATGGTACTGTTGAAAACGTCGACGGTGCGCCAATTTCGGGTGCAACCGTCTCGTTTGAGGGATTCCCCGTTGAAACTGATAGCTCCGGCGAATACGAACTCAACCTCGGTCCCGGTGAGTATGATGTTGAAGCTAATGCGTTTGCTCACCAACCGAGTACTGAGACCGTTACGGTCGTCGAAGACGATTTCGTCGAACAGGACTTTACGCTCGACTTCGCAGTCGAACCAGTGTTGGTGGAAGACCAACCTCTTGGAATCGAAGATGGGGATAGTTTCGACGTGGTCGTCTACGTCGAGAACCTCGAGGAATATGAAATAAACGCCCACGGAGATTATGACAATGATGATCTCACGGTCTTCTTTGAGGGCGACGAAATCGATCTGGATGAGCCAGAGACGTTTGATGAACCGATTTCTGACGAAATTGTCATCACTGTCGAAGCCGCTGAAGAAACAAGTGGTGAAGTTTCACTCACCCATACGTTCAGTGGATTCGGCGTTACTGAAACTGTTGAGACAGGGCCGACGGGAATCTTTGATGAAACCGTCGAAGTCGGTGTCGTCGACAGAGCATCCAGTACGTTCGGTGATTCGTTAGCTACTCAGTTACAACAGACTGCTCCGTGGTTCGACATCGAGACAGTAGATGATACTGAGCTCGAGGATGCGGTCAACGCTGATGCATACGACGTATATGTGGTTCAACACTTTGGCGATGCTGATGTTGAGTGGTTCATCGAAGAAACCGAGTCACCAGATACAGGTGTCGTCTTACTTGATCAATTCTCTGATGAAAGTAATGCGATAAACCAGTACGCCAGTGAAACAGGCAATCCGAACGCAGTCACAAATGCGAGTGGTAGCACTCAGGCACCAACCGTTGGATACATGCTTGAAGACGATGATCATCCCTTCTTCGAAGGCGTTGATGAGTCTGATGGATTTGTCGAGTTGTATACTGGCCCAGCTGTCCTCCTACAGGGTGCCTATCATGCATCCATGGAAGGATTTAGCAGCGGAGATTACGGAAACACCGTTACAGCTAGCACCGGTGTCACCGGCCCAGAGGGAGGTGGTACAACCGGAACTGGCCTTGCTGAAGATCAGTTTACGCGAACTGTCTGGGCCCCATCGCTTGGTCAGGGTTCTTATGCAGCAGTCGGTGACACCTTCGAACCTGAAGCTTACGAAATACTCACCAACATTGTTGAATACGTGAGCGATGAACCAGTCATCGAGCCAACGAGCCCACAGGATGACCGTATTAGCCCGGGTGAGGAGACGTCAGTCACTGTGGATACTCCTGATCTTGAGTCGATTACGGTCTCTCTGACAGAGGATACGATTCTCGATGAAGACAACCTCTCACTCAATATCAACGGAGAGACAGTCGACCTCGGAGAGACGCTCGAAACTACCGATGAAGAACTGACAATCACGGCGACGCTCGATGAAAACGTCACCGGCCAGTTCTCACTCGAGCATACAGTTGTGACCAAAAGCCACTACGAAGACGAAGACACGACTGAAACAGTCTTCTTTACCGGACCAACATCGGTGTACGACTCACCGGTGAGTGTGCCAGACGATATCGATAGCATCCAAGATGCACTCGATCTGGCTGTCGACGGAGAAGACATTATTATCGACAACGGTACGTACGAGGAAGACGCCGGTATTGAAGGTGGAGAGGGGCCACTCAATGTTGGCGGTCCAATCCTCTGGGTCGAAAACGACGGTATTACGCTCCGAGCAGCCGAAGATGCCGACCCGAAACTTCTCTATGGAGGAAACGCTTCGACCGTACAGGGCGGTATTGAAGTCACTGGGAACGATGTTCACATCGATGGTCTCACGGTAAACCTCAAGGATGGTGAAGCCGACCAGGGCACACACGGCGTTGAAACTCGTGTGTACGAAGGGACGCCAACGAAGAACCTCACCGTAACCGATCTTACCCACGCTGGAAATCGGGGTATGTTAATTCGTGATGGAAGTACTAACATCACGCTCGACGGCTACACCGGTATCGATTCAAATGGTATCGCTGGCAGTTCGAGTGTGATGGTTGGTGACAGCGAAGCCGAAATCGAGGATTCGGATGCCTTCGACCCTGAAATCCATGACTTCGGTGATCTGGATGTCTCTGATGTAGACTTTGAGGAACTTGCCGCTTATGGTTTGGACTTCAACGACGTCGACGTAACGGGTCTTGACACCGACTCAATGAGTCAAGAGAACCTGACAGTTGAGGCCCTCAGTGCTGAAAATGTTGGCCTTGAGGAACTCACAGCTGAAGAGATCGCTGAAATCGAGGGCATCGATATCGATGATCTCGAATCTGAAATCCTACCTGAGCCTGATCCAACTCTGTACACTGAAAATATCGAGATCGTAAACTCGGTGCTCGAGGAACCGTCGGGTACAAACGCTCATGGTATCGTACTCCGTGACGTTTCTGACGTCACCGTCGATAACGTGGAGGCTGCGCACGAGGACCTCCGCCGTTCGATCTTCTTCCAGAGTTCGGACGTAGAGCAACCGGTTGAGAATATCTCAATCAGTAACGTCGTTGCTCAGTCGAGGACGAACAGTGACTCGACTGTGAGACTCCGCAGTGCGAGTGCGTCACTCGAGAAGGTAGAGATCCAGGATGGTACAATCGGTGTCAGACAGGATGAAAACACTCAGGCACCATTAAACGAGCAAATCTCGGTTCACAACTCGACTATCGACGTCACTGATGAGGCGTTCTTCATCAAACACGACACCGAGTTCGAAGCCAACCTCAACGATATTTCCGGCGAGGTCGGCGCGCACTTCCAGGGTGAAATCGACCCAGCAGACATCACTGTACGGTACAATGATCTGTCTGGAACAGATGTCGTAGGGGCGCTTGAGGGTGAGACCACTGACGGTCAACCCATTGACACTCGGTTGAACTATCTTGGTTCTGCTGAAGAGTCTGCTGATGGTTCGATTGCGGTTTCCCCAGCACTCCCAGAACCGCCGGGTGATGAGATGCCTGATGTCGGTGACATTGATTCGCCAACTATTACACTCGATATGGAGGCTGGTGGTACCTATGCGGTTGGTATCCCCGGTCCAACCTCGTCGACGGTTGGGGATGTTTTCGATTCGGATGTTAACGGTGTCGTCTACGGTTTCGATGCCGACTCCCAATCGTGGACGCTTTTGACTGGAGAGGATTCACTCGAGACACTGCAGGCGCTGATGGTTGTTCCAGATGAGGACACAGTTGTCTCCTTGCAGTTTGACTCCGGTGATGCACCACCAGCACCTGGTCAGACGGGGCTCACCGAAGGGTGGAACTTTGTCACGGCACCGGTCTACGGTGACGTAAATGAGGCCTTCGGATACGCAACGAGTGATGTCAGCATCATCTCACACACCTACGACCGTCCAGGTGGACAACTGGTTGGTGAAGGTGCTCTTGACGGAACTCTGACCCAACACGATGAAGCTGAAGTCAGCCCGTTCGAAGGCTACTTTGTCTTCTCGGATGCGTCTGGTACGCTTCCTTCACACCTGAGTTCCGATCCTGATTTGTTCCAACTCTATGAACAGCTACAGGCAGGTTATGAGGCCGAACCAGTGGCATCGTTCGACATTAGCTCACTCGTCCCAGAGGAAGCTACAATTGAACAAGGTGAGGAAATCGATGTCTCGGCATTAGTCGAAAACGTTGGCGATGATGCTGGAACGCAAACCATCGAACTACGCATTAATGAGGATGTGTACTCGAGCCAGCTTGTCATGCTAGATGAGGACGAGTCTGCCATCGTCGAATTCGAAGACGTCAGTACGAGTTCGTTCGACGAGGGCGAGTACGAACACGGCATCTACACGCAGGACGACGCACTAACCGGGACCCTCACCGTCGAAGAACCACCGGAACCACCACACTTCGCGGTCAGTGATCTCGAGCCAGAAACGGCGACTGTCGACCGCGGTGACACCCTCGACGTCGCGGCGACAGTGACCAACGAAGGCGACGACGATGGTTCACAAACAATCGAGTTCCAACTCGGCGGAAACACGCTCTCGAGCACCACCGTCTCACTCGAGGGTGGTGAATCTGAAACCGTCACATTCGACGGTATCGCCGCAAATCTGGAGGCAGGAACGTACGTTCACGGCGTCTACAGCGACGACGACAACGCTGTCGGCTCAATCGAAATCGAAGACGACGAGGAAGAACCAGCAACGCTCACAGTGAGTGATCTCGACCCAGACGAGGCAACCATCGAACAGGGCGATGAGATTGACGTTTCTGCGACCGTGACCAACGCCGGTGACGAACTCACCATACAGACGGTCGAGTTCCAAGTCGACGGCGACGTCATTGCCGATACGTCGGTTACTCTCGACGGCGGTGCGTCCGAATCCGTCGAGTTCGAGGACGTTGACACGAGTGACCTCGACCCAGGCACCCACGAACACGGAGTCTTTACCGACAGCGACGAAGCAACCGGAACGCTGACCGTCGAGGAACCGCCGGAGCCAGCCTTTTTCGAGGTGACTGACCTCGATCCCGAAAGTGAAACGATCACTCGAGGCGACGAAATCGACGTTACAGCCAATCTGACGAACACCGGTGAGCAGTCAGACGACCAGACGGTCGAACTCCACGTTGATGGCGATGTAATCGAGGAGACGTCGGTGTCGCTCGATGCAGACGCGACGGATACCGTCGCGTTCGAGAACGTCAACACGAGCGGTCTGGAGACCGGAACGCTCGATCACGGCATCTACAGCGACGACGATGAAGCCACTGGCACGTTGACCGTTACTGTCGATCCCGACGATGCGGAGACACACGTCGATGCGGAACCGGATGCGGTGACGTTCGATTCTACCCACACGTGGGAGTTCGAATACCTCGGTCTGGATGGTGAGGCAATCGATAGCTGGATTGTCGACTACTCCGACACCGGCACCGATATCAGTGACTCATCGATCAGCGAGATAGATTTCACGATCACCTACGAGGGTGAAGATGAAAATATCCAGGTTACGAGTGGCGACATAAACGAGCCAGACGTCCGAGAGTTCGCACCGCTGGGAATCGGCTACGGCGGCGAAGAGCCAGATGGCCTGGCGACACTCGAAATGCCCGACATCGTCAATCCAGAGGATGTCGATGAGTTCGACGCGAACGTAACGTTCGTCGGCACTGGCGGAACTGAAGAAACGTACAACGCGACCTTCGATACGACCGAAATCGAACCACCGAACTTCGAAGTCGCTGAACTCGATACACCGACTGCGGTCGACGAGGACGAACCGTTCGACGTCGAGTCAGTGATCGAAAACGTCGGCGACCTCGAGGACACCCAGAATATCGAGTACCGTATCGTCGAGGACGGCGAGGATATCGAAGACGTAGACGCCACGTTCAGCGAGACGATCACGCTTGACCTCGGTGAAACCGAATCGGTCGACTTTACCGACATCGTTGCCTTCGACGAAGGTCTCGATGCTGGTGAGTACGAACACGGCATCTTCACCAACAACGATAGCGTCACGACAGACTTCGAGGTCGAATCGGTCGACGGCTTCAGCGTTAGCCCACTCGAGTTCGAGGCACCGAATGAAGCGGTCGCGAACCAACCGTTCGACGTCTCGACGACCGTGACGAACTTCGACGACGAGGAACGAACAGAGGATGTCGAGTTCCGTATCGGCGAAGACGCAGACTCACTCGAGACCGTCGAAACCGAAACGATCACACTCGAGGCGAGTGAGACGACGGCCGTTGCGTTCGAGGATATCGTTGTCGAAGACGAGTACATCGAGGAGGGCGACTACGTCCACGGCATCTTCACCGATTCGGACGACCTGAGCGCCGATATCGAAATCTACCCAGCAGTCGACGTCACCCTCGAAGTGGATCCGGACGAGACTGGTGAAAACGCCACACACGCCTGGGAGATTGAAGACGTAGACTTCGGTGAAGATATCGATTACGTCACTATCGATTACACCGACACTGGTGTGACGTTCGACGAAACTGACAACGACGACGTCACGATTGAACTCACTAACGAAGGCGATGACGACCCGTCAGTGATCGGACTCTCAGGAAACAACGAGTACGGAGGTGAAGTAGTCGATCTCGGCTTCGGTATCTTCGACGACTCGAGTTCGACCGGCGCGGCGAACGTGACCGTCGACGATCTCGAGAACAATGCGCCACCCGGTGAGCACGACGCAACGCTCGTGTTCGTCGGTAACGATGGGACGGCCCTGAGCTACACCGAGAGCTTCGAACTCGAGGGCGATGAGCCAGCGTTCTTCGAGGTCGAAGATCTTGATCCAGAAGAAGCAACCGTGAACGAGGGAGACGAAATCGACGTCTCTACATCAGTCACGAACACCGGTGAACTCACCGGAGAAGACACCGTCGAACTACGTGTTGACGGTGACACTGTCGCCAACCAGACCATCGAACTCGACGAGGGCGAATCGGAGACCGTCGAATTCGATGGCGTCGAGACAAGTGACCTGGAGACAGGAACCTACGATCACGGTGTCTACAGCACAGACAGTGAGGCAACCGGGACGCTAACGGTTCAGACCGACCCCGATGAAACAGAGGCCGACCTGGTGATTGCACCAGATACCAGAACGTACGAGTCGGATCACACGTGGGAGATGGAGAACCTCGACCTCGAGGGTGAAGAGATTGAACAGGTAACGGCCGACTACACAGGGACCGGCACTGACGTCGGCAACTCACCCGGTTTCCAGATTGACCTCACAATTACGTACGAGGGCGGCGAGACGAGCGTTGATCTCTCGTCTACCGATGGGGATGGTGAAGAGATCAGGGAACTTCAGCCAACCTCGTTCGGCTACGATGGTGAAAGTCCAGACGGCCCAGCAACGCTCGACTTCCCCGAGACAATCAATCCCGAGGACGCCGATGAGTACAACGCAAGCACGACGATCAGGGGCGATGGCGGAACCGAACGGACGTTCAACGTGACGTTCGACGTCTCCGAAATCGAACCAGCAAGCTTCAACGTTTCCTCGCTCGACGTCCCGGAGACAGTTGACGAAAACGAACCGTTCGATGTCGAATCAGTGATCGAGAACGTCGGTGACTTCGAAGACACCCAGGATATCGAGTACCGTATCGTCGAAGACAGTGACGATATCGACGATGCTGAGGCGACCTTCTCTGAGGAACTCACGCTCGACCTGATTGAGTCCGAATCGGTCGACTTCACCGATATCGTTGCCTATGAGGAAGACCTCGAGGCCGGAACGTACGAACACGGTATCTTCACCGACAACGACAGCGCCACGACCGATCTCGATATCGAAGCCGTCGACGGCTTCAGTGTGAGTCCAGTCCAGTTCGAGGCACCCACTGAAACCGTTGCCAACCAACCGTTCGACGTTTCGACGACCGTGACGAACTTCGATGACGAGGAACGAACAGAGAATGTCGAGTTCCGCATCGGCGAAGATGCAGACTCACTCGAGACCGTCGAAACCGAGGCAACCACGCTCGAAGCAGGTGAAACGACGACCGTCACGTTCGATGACATCATCGTCGAAGACGAGGACATCGAAGAGGGCGAGTACGTCCAGGGTATCTTCAGCAACTCGGACGAACAGACCGCCGATATCGAAATCTTCCATGCAGTTGACGTCACTTTCGAGGTCGACCCAGACGAAGCGGGTGAAAACGCCACACACTCCTGGGAAATCGAAGACGTAGACTTCGGCGAGGATATTGACTACATCACTGCCGATTACACCGACACTGGTGTAGTCTTCGACGGAATTGACAACGACGAGGTAACTGTCGAACTCACGAACGATGGAGACGACGAACCGGGAGCAGTCAGCCTCGCTGGTAACAATGAGTATGAGGGTGCAGTCATCGATATCGGCCTCAGCCCAATTAACAACGATCGGAGTTCGACTGGTGCGGCCAACGTGACCTTCGAGGATCTCGAGAATCCAGAAGAGGCGACGAACACCGAGTTGAGACTTGCCTTCGTTGGAACAGGTGGAACTACATTGACGTATACCGCAACGTTCGAAACGTCGGATACCGGTGACACCTCTGTCTCGGTTATTGACGTTGAGGCTCAACAAACTGACAGTGCAGGCATTGTTGGAGTATAAATGAGTCGAGACCAATCGAACGCGGAGACTGGATGCTGCCCTCATCTTAGTGGGCGGTATTTAACTTCTATCTATCCTTATCAGGTGGTACTGACACAAGGGGCTTCTGTGCACCTCATGGGCCAAGCAACTGCCCGTATACCGAGTAGAGGTGTCCCCGAATGAGTTCGCTTACCCGTCCAGCAATCACGACTGTGCTTGTGATTGTGGTGATCGCCTCCGGTGTTACTGGCGCTACAGCGGTGTCAGGAACCGCCATCGCGGATGATTCACATCCGTTGGTACCATCGAGTTACTACGGTGAAATTGAAGTTAACGGGGAACCTGCCCCAGTCGGTACGGAAATAACTGCCGAGATTGACGGCGAAGAGCGTGGGTCAATCGTCGTTGATGAGCTAGGACACTTCGGTGGACCAACGTTTAGTGATGAAAAACTCACCGTTGAGGGTGACAGTGCTGACACTGGTGAGGTAGTGAGTTTCTTCATCGATGAACAGGAACTCGAGGTAAACCCCGAAATTACCTGGGAATCCGGCGACCTCGAGGAAGTGAGTCTCGTCGGTGACGATATCTCAACACCCGCATTCGGTGTTTCGATCAACGGAGACGATTCAACGGCTGCTGTCGAACCCAATGAGACAGCCACCATTGTTGCCGACATTGAAAACACTGGTGACGCTGTCGGGTACACTGATGTGACCTTTGAACTGGAGGACGAGGTTGTAGACACCGCCCATCTCGAACTTGATGCGGGTGAAACTGAATCGGTATCTTTCGCCACCTTGATGCAAAATGAGGGTGAGTTCGATGCTTTCGTTGATGTAGGTGACGACGCTGACGGAATCACCATACTTGTTGGTGAGGATGCCGACGACGACGATTCACCACCGAGTTTGCCTGCCCCACCCGAAGAGCCGACTCCAGCGGATGTCTCAGTCACCGAGGTGGCGTTGAACACCACAGCGATTGACACCCATGATTCCGTCGATATCAAAACAATCCTGGAAAACACCGGCGAAGAAACTGGTGAGGCCACCCTCGAACTTGAGGTCGATGGTGAAGCCATCGACTCGCAGATGGCCACGGTTAAGGGTGAATCGACGGCGACAGCGATATTCACTGAGACATTCACCCAGGCCGGGGAGTACGACATTAGTGTCAATGGCGAATACGCTGGGACACTCACAGTTAGTGATTCGGAGTCACCGGCTGATATCTCGGTCACGTCAGCGACTGTCTCACCCGACGAACTTGAGGCTGGTGATGAAGTCACTGTCGAGGCCACACTCGAGAATACAGGCGAATCAAACGGCGAATTAACGGCACAATTGCTTCTCGATGATGAGCCTATTACTGACGAAACAGTCAATGTTGCCGGTGAAACCACCGAGACTGTGACGATCACGACCAGTATTGAAGTTGCTGGTGAGTACACTATCTTCATCAACGATTTCGAGGCTGGATCGATAGCTATTTCTCAGGCTACAGACGAAGTAGATGACGTTGTTGTGGACGATGCAGGTGATGACGGAATCCCCGGGTTTGGCCTAGTATTCTCACTGTTCGTGTTGTTGTCAACAGCGTTCATCGTTTCCCGGCGGCGATAACACACTGTTTCACTCACAGTGTGTTAAACGGTATATAATTTAGCGGTTGGGTCCGATTCCGGACTGGTCCGCTTGCCGGAACAACTGTCAAACCGTGGAAATTCTATATCTCTGCAGACAGCGTACCTTCTCCTGGTGAACACCATGAGTACCGTTGCTCCAGACGCAGAACTGTATTCTCTCGAAACAGAATGGAAGACGCTTGCCGTAGCCGGCGGCGGTATCGCCGTACTTGGTCTCCTCGCGATTGCACTTCCACTCGCGACCGGCATCGCGATCGCCTCCCTTCTCGGTATCCTTCTGATACTGAGTGGGTTTGTCCACGGCGGGTACGCCGTCTCCGCGCGTGGGTGGTCGGGGGCGGTCTGGCAGGTCGTCCTCGCTGTCGTCTCGATCGTCGCCGGTCTCGCGGTGATCGCCAATCCCGTCTTCGGGCTCCTGACGCTGACGGTACTGGTCATCGCGTACCTGTTCGTGGATGGAATCGCCGAACTCGTCACGAGCCTCCGTATGGAAGCGGATAGTGGTCGCGGCTGGATCGCTGCCAGCGGCACGCTCTCGCTAGTCCTGGCCGGCCTCCTTTGGGCAGGGTTCCCCGCCGACGCCGCGTGGGTCGTCGGTCTCTGGGTTGGCGTGAGCCTCCTCGTGACCGGCCTCTCGATGATCACCGTCGCCTACGGCGGCG
>PUKL01000008.1 GCA_003552275.1 Mollicutes bacterium | reverse complement strand
GACGGCGGACCTTCACATCAACCAGGGGTTCATCAATGTCACGGGCAAAGGCGACAAGGAACGGATCGTCCCGATCGGTTCCGCGGCGGCCGCCGCCTTGAAGCGCTACCTTGAAGACGGCCGGCTCAAACTGTCGAAGTCGCCCGTACCCTTCGTCTTTTTGAATCGCTTCGGCCGTCCCATCGGTCGGGTGGGCTTCTACAAGATCCTGCGCGACCTCGTCGCGAAGGCGGGCATCGACAAGGAAGTCAGTCCTCACACGCTGCGCCACAGCTTCGCTTCGCATATGTTGGAAGCGGGCGTGGATCTCCGCTACGTGCAAGAGATGCTCGGTCATGCCGATGTCTCGACCACCGAACTCTACACCCACATCAACAAAAAACAACTCATCGCGGTCTACGACAAATATCACCCGCATGCGAAAAGGAGCGAATGAAGATGTTCGACAGGATATTTCTCATCATCGCCGACAGCGTCGGCGTCGGGGCGATGGAAGACGCCCACGAATACGGCGACGAAGGGGCGAACACGCTCCAAAACATCGCCCAGAGCCAAAACGGGCTCCATCTGCCCCGCATGGAAAGACTGGGTCTCGGTCATCTCACCCCGGTCCAAGGCGTCAGAGCCGTCGACTCGCCCGCGGGTCGTCACACCCGGATGAAGGAGCTCTCCGTCGGTAAGGACACGATGACGGGGCATTGGGAACTCATGGGCCTCAAGGTGACCACGCCCTTTTTGACCTTCACCGACACCGGCTTTCCCGCCGAACTGATCCAAGCCCTCGAAGAGCGGACCGGCCGGAACATCGTCGGCAACAAAGCCGCGAGCGGCACGGAGATCCTCGACGAACTCGGCGAGCACCAGCTCGCCACGGGCGACCTCATCGTCTACACCTCCGCCGACAGCGTGTTGCAGATCGCCGCCCATGAGGAGAAGGTGGGCCTCGAAGCCTTGTATGAAGCGTGCGAGATCGCCCGTGAACTCACCATGGACGAACGTTTCAAAGTCGGTCGCATCATCGCCCGACCTTTCGTGGGCGATGGCAAGGGACGCTTCCAACGCACGGCCAACCGGCGCGACTACGCTTTGAAGCCCTATGCCCCCACGGTCTTGAACCATCTTCAAGATGCCGGCTTGGTTGTCGCCGGCTTCGGCAAGATCGAAGACATCTATGCGGGGGAAGGCATCACCGAGAGCATCAAACAAAAAGACAACGACGAGGGCATGGACAACATCATATCCTATGCGGACAAGGATTTCCGCGGCCTCGCCTATCTCAATCTCGTCGATTTCGACGCCAAATACGGTCATCGTCGTGACGCGGCCGGCTACAAGGAGGCCTTGGAGGCGTTCGATGCGAAACTGGCCCCTCTCATGGATAAACTCGGAGAAAAGGACCTTCTCGTGATCACCGCCGACCACGGGAACGACCCCACCCACACGGGGACCGACCATACCCGGGAGTATGTGCCCTTGCTCATGTACTCCCCCGCACTTGCGGGCGGCGCTTTGGCCGAACGCGAGACCTTCGCCGATGTCGGCGCCACCGTCGCGGACAATTTCGGGGTGAAGATGCCCCCTTACGGCACGAGCATCCTCCCCGAACTGGACTGAACCTTACGAAGAAGAAGACCGAAAAGGGATATGAAAAAAGTCGGAAGATGAAGGGGGTCGAGAGACATGCCGATGCCGAAGCAAGACAAGAACAAAAACGCCTACACCCACAAGATCGCCGAAAGGGACCGGGGCGAAAGAAGGTTGGGCCACGGGACGAGACACACCTCCTGGTGGCAGATCGCGCTCATCATCTTCTTCGTGACGGCTTTCGTGGCGGTCGTCTATTTCATCACCCGCTAATTGTGCAAGCCGCGGGACTCTCTTGCGGATGATGCCCGGGTGGATCCTTTGTCTTTAGGTTACATACAATCAATCATGAAAAAACGCCCCTGCACGGCGGATGTGCGCAGGGGCGTTTTGTTTTTTCCAAGAGAAGCGGTCAGGATTTATAGCGGGCCTTGAGGTCTTTCAAGGCTTTCCGTTTCTCTTTTTCGATGTCCCGTTTCGCCTTTCTCATCTTGGCGTGTTGCGAGGAGGCGACCTTCTTCACGAAGGCGGCGTAATCCTTCAAGATCGGGTGGATGTGCCCGTCGAGTTCGGCTTGCATGCTCTTCAAGCGTTTCTTGCGCTCGGCGAGGGCTTCTTCGAGTTCGGCGAGTTGGCGTTTGCGGATCTCCGTTTGTGATTTTCGCAATTCGGAGATGTGGGCTTTCAGGTGTTTTTCGAGGGTCTCCTTGCCGGTGTCGGGTTCATCCTTGTCCAGCTCGGTGCGGAGGCGCTCGGTCTTCTTCACGAACGCGTCCTTTTCTTGAGAGATTGCGTCCAGGGTCTTCTCGAAACGGGCCTTTTCTTCGGCGAGGGCTTCTTCCCGTTCCTTCTCGAGTCGCGAGTGTTCTTCTTCGAGTTCGGCGCGCTCGGGTCTTTCGCCTTCCTCTTTTTGGAGCTTCTCGAGTGTGGCTTGCAGCTCTTCGATTCGTCGCCGTGGTTCGGAGACTTTTTCTTCGTAGGTCTCCTTGGCCTCGTTCAGGGCCTCTTCGTGGCGCATCTTGGCGGTCTTGCCGGCTTCCTCCTCGATATAGGGAGCGAGGGTGTGCTCGGCGGTGTCTTTCTTTTTGAACTGTTCGAGCTTTTCCCGGTTGGTCGCCAACATGGTCTCGAATGTCTCCGTCGTGCGATCGCGGAGTTTCTTCGCGTCGTCACGGGCTTTTTGCGCACGCTCTTTCGCAGCGGCGATCTGTTTGATGTAGCGCTGGACGTAGGGGTCGTTTTCCTCTTTTTCGCGAATGGCGGCGATCTTGTCGCCGTATTCGGTCTTGATGTGTTCCTCGCGCTCCTTGAGGCGCCGGGTGTCCTTCTCGTCGGTGAAAAGGGCCAGGCGGTAGGCGATGTCTTCGAGCTTTTCGTCACGTTCCTCTTCGAGTTCCCGGATGTCGGAGACATATTTCTGTCGGTGGGTGGCGAGTTTTTCCTCGGCGTATTCGAGTTCTTTCTGGAAAGCCTTGTCGATGTTTTCGAGGCGGAGATGGTATTCGTTCTCGGCGAAGTCGATTTGTTGTTCGGCGAAGTG
>PUKL01000135.1 GCA_003552275.1 Mollicutes bacterium | reverse complement strand
TTATGTTCTTTTGGCTTTTGAACAACATACATGTGTACGACCCGTTGCCTAACACATTCCAGATCGGGCCGGTGGAGGTCTATTTCTACAGCCTCTTCATCGTGGCCGGGGTCATCATCGCCCTCTGGCTCGGTCTCAGGGAAGGACCCAAGATTGGCATTTCCAAGGACCATATCATCGATGGTCTGCTCATCATCCTCCCGTTGTCGATCATCGGTACGAGGCTTTGGTATGTGGCTTTCGAGTGGGACCAGTTCAGTCACGACCCCGTTTCGATCTTCGCCTTTTGGCGGTACGGGTTCCGGGGATTGGCCATCCACGGCGGTTTCGTGACGGCTTTCGTGTCCACATTGATCTATACGAAAGTGCGCGGCATCAATTTTTTCCGCGGCATCGACCTCATGGCCCCGGGATTCCTCATAGCGCAGGCACTCGGGCGCTGGGGCAACTTCTTCAACCAAGAAGCTCACGGTGGTGTCATCGGCGGACTCACGAACGGAAGCGCCGCCCTCGGATTGGACGAACAACGCGCCTTTTTGAGCGGAACGCTCCGGCTTCCCGACTTCATCACCGACCAGATGTTCTTCACCGCCCGCATGAGCCCCTATTCTGCGCTCGGCAACCAATATTTCCATCCGACGTTCCTGTATGAATCACTATGGAACATCCTCGGGTTCATCATCATGCTCGTTTTGCGGAGGACCCGTCTCATCAGGACCGGGGACCTCGTGGCTTTCTATCTGATCTGGTATTCCGTGGGGCGCTTCTTCATCGAGTTCCTCCGCACGGACGCGCTCTTCATCGGGGATACGGGACTGAGAGCCGCACAAGTCACATCGATCGCGATGATCGTCGCCGGATCAGTTTTCTTTGTGCTGAACCATCTCGTCTGGAAGAACAAACACTATCACCTGGTCTTGCAAGAGAACAAGGCATGAATGCAAGGAGGCGACATATATGAGAGATGTCATCATCATCGGCGCCGGTCCCGGAGGCATGACCGCCGCCATCTACACCAAACGGGCCAATCTCGACACCGTCATCATCGAGAAGGCGGCCCCCGGGGGCTATATGGTCAACACCTACGAAATCGAGAACTATCCCGGGTTCGGTAAAGTCAGCGGCTACGAGCTCAGCGAGAAGATGTTCAACCATGTCCGGGAACTCGGGGTGGAATATCTCTATGGCGATGTGACGAAAATCGTCGACAAACAAGAAAAGAAGGAAGTCCACACTGCCGATGGCAAGGTGCATGAGGCCAAGGCGCTCATCATCGCCTCGGGAACCGTCCCCAGAAAGACCGAAGCGAAGAACGAAGAGAAATTCCTCTCCCGGGGGATCAGTTTTTGTGCCGTCTGCGACGGCGCCTTCTTCAAGGGCAAGGAGGTCATCGTCCTCGGCGGCGGAAACAGCGCTTTGGACGAAGCGCTCTATCTCACCTCGATGGACATCAAGGTCACCGTCGTGAACATCCTCGATTCGCTGCAAGCGGACAAGAGCACGGTGGAAAAGGCGAAAAACAACGACAAGATCGACTTCCTCCTCGGTCACGAAGTCACCGAGTTCCAAGGCGACGACTCCCTTAAGGCCGTGGAACTTCGCGATGTCAAGACCAAGAAGACATACACGAAGGAAGTCGCCGGTGTTTTTGTGTTCATCGGTCAGATTCCGAACACGACCTTCCTCGAAGATCTGCCGGTACTCACCCCGCAAGGGTATGTCAAAGTGAATGAACGCATGGAGACCGACATCCCGGGCATCTTCGCCGTGGGGGACGTCATCGAGAAGGATTTACGCCAGATCGTCACAGCGACGGCCGACGGAGCCATCGCTTCACAAGCGGTTTCCCGCTATCTCGAACGGACAGTGCAATAAGCGTGAAAAAACGATGCCCGGCATCGTTTTTTCTTGGGGTTTGCGCTATAATGGGTAGGGGTGACGGTGTTGGTGCGCTGGTTGTTCTATGTGGTGGTTTATGGATTCTTGGGCTACCTGCTTGAACGCATCATCGACCTCGTCTATTACGGACGTCTTTTCGACGCCTCCTATCTTTTTCTTCCCGTGCAGCCGATGTATGGCGTCGGCGTGACCATTTGCATATTCTTCCATATGTGTTATAAAAAAAGCACACTGTCGAAGGGGCTTTCCATCTTTCTCCTTCTCATCACCGCATATACGGCTGTCGCGCTCACCGAGATCACCGCCCACACGCTCCATCGACTCTTGACGGGCAAGAATCTCTGGGATTACCGGCACGCTTTCCCTTTCTGCCCGTCGGCGGCCACTTGTATCGTCCCCACGGGGGCGTTCGCATTGTTGGCGTTGTTCACGGTGCGTTTCATCCATCCGCATGTGCTCTTTTTGACCACCTATGTGGCTGATTGGATGAAGATCGCGTTGATCGCACTCGTATTGGCGGACATCTTTTTCTCCTACAGCGGGGTGGTTCTTCTGTGAAACGGACGGATCTCATGATGGTGGTCATCGGCGCCGCAATCATCTTTTTTATCGCCTTCCCTCCCACCCACCGGGCCTTTTTCGGTTTCACCGACCGACACTATCTCTTCGGGGGGTTCATCAAGTTCTTCCTCTTCGCCACGCTCGGCGATCTCATCTCCCGGCGGATCCGGGCGGGGGATTGGCGTGTGCCCGGTCTGTTCTTCAAGGCGCTGGTGTGGGGGATACTCGGCGTCTTCATCGTCATCGCCTTCCGGATTTTCACCACCGGTGTCGGCGGACTCCAGGATGCGGGCATCCTGCCGGGCGCCGAAGTGACGTTTTTCTTCGCTTTCTTCACGAGTCTGTTCATGAACCTCTTCTTCGCCCCGGCGATGATGTTGGTCCACAGATTGAGCGACCAGTTCATCGACATGCGGGTGAATAATACCGGGAAATCGCTAAAAGAGGCGGTTCATTCTGTAGACTATCCCGCCTTCGTCGGGATGCTGTCGAAGACGATCCCGCTCTTTTGGATTCCCGCGCACACGATTACGTTCTTGTTGGAGGAGCGCTATCGAGCTTTCTTCGCTTCGCTTTTGGGAATCATGCTCGGATTGTTGTTGAACCTGTTCAAAAAGAATGCCTGAGGTGACAAGAGATGTCATTCACTTCCGACACAAAACATGAACT
>PUKL01000144.1 GCA_003552275.1 Mollicutes bacterium | reverse complement strand
ATCTGCCAATCACCGGCGGTGAGTTGCGGATAGGCGGACCAGACCTCGACGATGCTGATGGGGAAGAACTCGCGGATGGTGCGGCCGTCGAAGGTGGGACGGTCGGCCGGGTCATAGCCGTATTGGTCGGCGTAGTCGAAGATGTCCTCCCAGGTCGAGAGTTCCGCGGGGAGATTGTCTGCGGTGACATTGTCGACGTCGACGCCCCATTCCTCGAGCATGGTCCTGTTCCACGAGAAGATCATGCCGTCGTAGAAGGCCGGCAGGAAGAAGTTGCCGAGATGGTTGATCTCATGATAGACCTCGTGTGTCTGGTCTTCACCGATCTCGATGAAGTAGTCGTGGAACTGTCTGACGGCATTTTCGCGGCCGAGGACTTCATTGTCGATGACGAGAGCCACATCGGGGTCCTCGTCCTCCATGAGTTCGAGGCCTTCCATGCCGGAACTCTCGGAGTTCACGGATTCATAGTTGCGGAAGGTGAGCATGTGGTGTTTTTCGGGGTATTCATCTTCGGGGAAATCCTCCTGCCACTGCTCGATGAGTGCGAGTCCCATGCTGTCGCTGTCGACGCCGATGGTGATCTCGGCCCCCTCTTCGGGGACGAAGACGCCTTCATCTTCGTCGAAGACGACAGTCGGGTCGTAGGCTTCACGTTCACAAGCCGTGATGGTGACGAGGGCGAAAACGCCCACTAACATAATGACGAGTTTTTTCATGATGGTGTTCATTCCTCCTCTTTCTTTCATGGTTTTTGACTGTATGGGGTTGTGCGGTTTGTGCCGATGATTGCGAAGAATGCTGGTCCTTCCCCTCAAGGGATCATATCAAGGGCTCTTCGAGATTGTTGACGCGGTAGTAGACGGCGATGATCCGCAAGAGATAGACGATGGTGAACATGAGACTCGCCCATCCGGCCAAGGGCCAGCCCAAAACGGCGGCAAGCAGTGCGGGACCCGTCATGGCGAAGATGGTGATTTTCAAGGCGGTCGCGTAGTCGATCTTTCTCACGGGGGCCCGGAAATTCGTGATGAGGAAGAAGGGCGAGACAAGCAGCACATAGAGGGCGGTCTGGAAGAACTGGGCCGGATAGAGGAAGAGCATGCCCTCGGCGATGTTCGCGTAGTAGAGGTTGTCCAAGAAGAAGTCGGTGACGGTGTCTTGGTAGACTCTTTCGTCGTCGGCCTCTACGGCACCTTCCTGCACCCGGGAGAAATCGAGGTCGCCGTGCAGGGTGTAGGAACCTTGCAGGATTCTTTGCGAGCCGTCCGTTTCATCCACGTGGATGATGACGGCGTGACGCCTGCCGAGGATGACACTCGATTCTTCGATGTCTTCGAGCGTTTCGGGCACATCTTCGACGTGGATGAAAGCATAGGCCCCGTAAGTGGTCTTTTGGAGATCGTCGCAGGTGAGTTCCCTATCCGCGATGCGGCAATCGAGGCGGTCCACGTAGGCTTCGCGGAACGCGGCGTGGATATCGTCGAACTCTTCACCGCGTTCGAGTCCCTGCACAAGGCCGGCGACGGTCGGGACGGTCACGAGCATGGCGTTGACGACAAGCAGGAGAAAGGCGGTGAAGAACGAGGCCTTGCGCGCTCTGAGCAAGGTTTTGTTGCTGTAGAACATCTTGATGAACGTGGTCAGTTTCTCTTTCACGGTCCTCACCCGGTCCTTTCTAAGAAGATGCGATCAACCCTTCTCGGCCCCGGCCGTGAGACCATAGGTCACATATTTCTGCATATAGATCTGCACGATCATGATGGGTACGGCCAAGAAGAGCGCCCCGGCCATGAACCACATGGGTCTGTAGGGTTGCGGTGTGGGCACGTTCATGCGGAAGAGCCACATCGCCACGGTCTCGTTGTTCGGCATGAGGATGGAGGGGAGGATGTAGTCGAGCCACGGTCCCATGAAGGCCGTCACGGCGATGAAGCCCATGATGGGGGCGGCGAGGGGCACGATGATCTTGATCATGATCTGCAAGTTCGTCGCTCCGTCGATGGCCGCCGCTTCATCGAGCGATTTCGGCACATTACGCATGAATCCCCGGACGATGAAGGTGTTGAAGGGGATCGCCCCCGCCACATAGATCAACGAGAGATAGAAGGGGTTGTTCAGCCAACCGAAGACGCGGAAGATGATGAAGAGGGCGATCATCCCCATGAAACCGGGGAACATCTGCAGACCCATCATGAGAAGCAGGGCGGGCTTTTTCGCATGAAAACGGAAACGGGTGACGGCGAAGCCCACGAGGGCCGAAAGGATCACCACGAGCACCGTGGTGACGGTGGCGACGAGGAGCGTCGTCAGGAAGGAGTCCACATAATCGGGGAAGAGCTGTCCCGTCGACGAACGATAGGTGAGGATGTCCCGGTAATTGTCGAGGGTGAACGAGGTCGGGATGATGGGCACATAGCCGATCCCCGGCGCGTCCGAAAACGCCGCCGAGACCATCCACGATATCGGTGCCAAGGCGATGCCGACCCACAAGAGGAGCCAAGCATAGACGATGACGTGTTTGACCACCTTGGGGAGCGTGGTGACGAAGAAGCGCAATACGCCTGTCGCTTCTTTTTTGTCGGTGCGTCTTTTCTCACGGAATGCCATGGTCAATCCTCCTCCCAGAAAGTCTTGAGACGGGAGAGATAATAGAGCGAGACGATCGCGATGAGGATGAAGACGAGGATGGAATAGACCGCTGCGAGATTGTAGGCGTTATGGTCGCCGGATTCGAAGGCGATCTTGTAGATCCAGCTGATGAGGATGTCGGTCTGTCCGGGCGGCGTGTCCCGGATCGCCCGCGGGATGTCGTCGGTGAGATATCTCGGTCCGCCGCCCGTCAGGAAGTAGATGGCGCCGAAGTTGTTGAAGTTGAAGGTGAAGGTCGTGATGATGACGGGTGCCGTGGCCCTGACGACCCAGGGGAGGGTGATGAAGCGGAACTTCTGGGTGGTGGAGCCCCCGTCGATGTCGGCGGCCTCATAGAGGTCTTGGGGAATGATCGAGAGCACCCCCGTGATCAACAACATGAAATAGGGATACCCCATCCAGAGGTTCACCGTCAACACGAGAAAACGGGCGAGATTGGCGTTCGCGGGCCGGGTGAACCATTCGATGGTCCCCGAGCCCCCTTCGCCGAT
>PUKL01000074.1 GCA_003552275.1 Mollicutes bacterium | reverse complement strand
TTCTCTTTTGGTAGCACATATGAGTCTCATTCACGAAAAAAAGCGCTATGAAAAGCGCTTTTTCACTTTTTGGGCGGACCCGGGAAAAAGACGTTGGTCTTTTCGGCGTAAGCTTGGAACGCGGGGTTCTCCTTCATTTTCTTCTCGAGGAGTGGGACACCAGAGACGAACCTAAGGAGCCAGGTGATGACAACCGGACTCAACAAGGCCAACAGTCCGAGACCGGTCGTGTTCAAAGCGACGATGATGAAAAGGCCCCACCACATGGTGGCTTCACCGAAATAGTTCGGATGGCGAGTGTAGCGCCATAGCCCCTTGTCCATGATTTTGCCCTTGTTGGCGGGGTCCTTCTTGAAACGTCCGAGTTGGTTGTCGCCCACGGCTTCGAAGAAGAAGCCCACCATCCAGACGAGACCGCCCAAGACGATGCCCGTGACGCCCAAGGCATCGAGGGAGTCTCTCGGGACGGCGTGGACCATGATGATGGGCAGAGCGATGACGTATTGGAACATCGCTTGGAGAAGGAAGACCTTCACCAGAGCATGCAACCAGAGCGGACCCTTCTTTTGGCTCCATTTTTCGCGCATGTTTTCGTAACGGTAGTCTTCGGGCTTTTTGAAGTTTCTCAAACCGATGAAGAAGAAGAGTCTCAGTCCCCACAAGGCCACAAGACCCGTGACGGCGAAGACCGCCCAATTGATCTCAAAGCGCAGGATGAGGAGAAAGAGGGCCAAGAGGACGAAGCCGAGTCCCCAGAGGGTGTCGACGATGGAGTTGTCGTTTTTGACCAAGGCCACGAAGAAACCGAGAAGGAAAAAGCCGAGGATGAAAAGCGCGGCATAAAGAAGGATGTCCATCCCGTTCACGTCCTTTCGATGTAGGCGATCGCCACGGTGCCGATACCGGCGTTCATCGCGACGACGGTGGAGATGTCCATGATATAGGCCGGTCGCTGGTTGAGTTTTTCGGTGAAGAGGCGCTCGTATTCTTTGGCGCGTTCGGGCGCGTTCGCATGGACGATCGCATATCGTTCGACCCCGTTTTCGTTCGCGATCGTTTCGACGTGGGCCGCGATCTTCTTCGTCGCTTTCTTCAATGAAAGAGCCTTGTCGAAGATGATGCCTTCGCCTTCTGCATCGATGGAGACGACGGGCTTCAGGTTCATGATTTTTCCGACGACGCCGGACACCTTGTTCAAACGGCCGGAGCGCACCATGTATTTCAAAGTCTTGACGGAAACGAGGATGCGGGTCTTCTCCCGGAGGGCTTCGATGCCCTCTTTGACTTCTTGGAGGGAACGACCCTCCTCGATCCATTCTTGGGCCTTCATGACGAGGAGGCCTTCGGCGCCGGAATTTTGGCGCGTGTCGACGACCGCGATCTTCGTCTTGCCGCCTTTGAGGGAATCCGCGGCTTGGCGGAAGACGTTGTAGGTCCCGCTCATCTTCTTCGAGACGCTCAAGACGAGAATCTCGTCATAGTAGCTCGCAAGGAAGGAGTAGAAGTTCTCGACCTGTTTCTGGTTCGGTTGCGCGCTTTTGGGATAGGTCGAGAGTTCATCCATGAAACGATAGAAGTTCGCTGAAGAGATGGTGAGTTTGTCGTAGTAGTTGGAATCCTCGATCATGAGATTGATCGGGATCATGTGGATCTGCTTCTCGTCGACATAGCGGGAGGGGAGGTCGGCGATGGAGTCGGTGACGAGGGCGATCCTTTGTTTACGGTTGTGGACGATGTCGTGTTGTTTCTTCATGTCGTCGACCTTCTGTTCGCGGATGATGCCGTAGGGACGCAGACGGTAGAAGACATCCTGCGGACGGTCGGTGTGGATGTGAAGGCGGACAGTCTCGTCGTTCCCGGCCACGACGAGTGAGTCCCCGAGGTCCTTCATGCCTTCTCTGATCTTTTGTCGAGGAAGGTCTTTCCCTGTCAAGAGTGCCTCGGTGCAATAACGATGTGTCTCTTTCGCAAAATCGACATGGTCCGTCTTTTCCATGGTGAGCGTTTCGTCCAAGACTTCCCCCGCGATATCCTCGCCGGTCTTCACATACATCATGAAGCCTTCGACGAAATGCACGAAGCCTTTCGCGCCGGCGTCGACGACGTCCCGATTTCGGAGCCTCTTCATCGCATCTTTAGTCTTGTGCAAAGAGGTCTTCAAGTGTTCATAGGCGCCACCGAGCGCGTCGGAAAAATCTTTGATGTTCGTTTTGAGGCTTTGCATGGATTTGGCGAAATCCCGCATGAGGGTGATCATCGTTCCTTCCACCGGGGTTTCCACGGCTTCGTAGGCATGCGGAACCGCCGCTTCGATGGAGGCGATGAAATCCGCCAAGGTGATCTCCTCTTTGTCGTAGAGACCTTCCAACAGGCCGTTCACGTATTGGGCGAAAATGATGCCCGAGTTTCCGCGAGCGCCGTAGAGCGCGGCATCGGCGATGCTTTTGAAGGTCTTTTCGTTCGTTTCGTCAAGGCGGCTCTCTTTGAGGATGGTGTGCATCAGACTCGCGAGGTTGCTGCCGGTGTCGCCGTCGGCGACGGGGAAGACGTTGATGTCGTTGAGGTTGTTCTTGTGGCGGATGACTTCCTTAGCCCCCGCCATGAAGGAACGATAGAAACGTTCCCGATCAAGTGTCAATGTGTTCATGGTTTCTCCTTTCGGTTCAGGGAATGATATAGTGAAGCACGACATAGCTCAAACCGCTCGTGAGCATGCCGAGGAACGTGCCCCAGGCGAGATCGACGACGGTCACGAGCAGAGGCCAGTCTTTGAGGGTGGCGAGGTTCGTGAGGTCATAGGTCGCATAGGCGATGAAGCCGAAGAAACCGCCGACAAGGAAGGCCCTGAGGAGGGATTCCGCTTCGAGCGAGGGGGCGAGCACGAAATAGACGACCCCGCCGATGAAGAGGAGATAGAAGACGAGGGCCGCGATCCAGTTGACGCTTTCGGCCATGAGGTGACCGATCTGGTTACGGTAGAAGTCACGGGCGATGAGGCCGAGCCAGAGAAAATCGATGACCAGAAAAATCAACAATGCCACAAGATACATCTTCAGATAATCCATACTGTATTCCTCCCAAATTTGTAACCGTTATAATTCTACCATATCCGCTATACGCTTTTACAAATAAGACACACTTTTTTCAATCATCACTTGACACCGGT
>PUKL01000095.1 GCA_003552275.1 Mollicutes bacterium | reverse complement strand
GAAAGTTAAACCGAATGAAGAGGGTAAGCGTTTTATTCGTCCTTGTCCAAACTCTTCGGCACCATGTCGTCGAGGTCTTTCGTGAGACCTTCGAGATGGTCATCGAGTTGGGCTTCGTCCCGGACACCGAGGAGGGTCGTGACGACGTTCTCGGTCCGCAAGACGTGCCGAAGGGCGAGATGGGTGATGCGGGCGTTTCGTTCTTGTGCTCGGGCGTCGAGACGGCGCAATTGTTCGCGCAAGCTATCGGTGACATCCGCTTCTTTGATGAAAGGATGGCTCTTGTCGGCGGCGCGGGAGACGGCGGGGATGCCTTCAAGATATTTCGTCGTGAGGAGGCCGTGGTTGAAAACGGCGTAGGGCACGAACCCCACCCCTTCCTCGGCGAGCAGGGCGAGTGTCCCGTCTTCCTTGACTCCTTGGTCGAGAAGCGAATAGTGTCCTTGATAGACGAGGGGTGGACAATCCAAGTCTTTCAGGATGCGGATCGCTTCGGCGAGCTTGTCCTTGGGATAGTTCGAAAGACCGACATGGAGGGCCTTGCCGAGGCGCACGGCGTCGGCGAGGGCCCGCATGGTCTCTTCGAGGGGCGTGTCGGGATCGTAGCGATGCGAATAGAAGATGTCGACATGATCCACGCCGAGTCTCGCCAGGGATTCATCGAGCGAGGTGAGCAGGTGTTTCCGGCTGCCGCCGTCGCCGTAGGGACCATCCCACATACGGAAGCCCGCCTTGGTCGAGATGAGGATCTTCTTTCGCTCCAGCGCGTTGTCCTCTTTGAGGATCCGGCCGAAGTTCTCTTCGGCCGATCCCGGAGGATCACCGTAGTTGTTGGCGAGGTCGAAATGGGTGATGCCCGCCGAAAAAGCCTTTTCGACGAGGTGTCTGGCATTTTCGTAGTCGCTTTCTTGTCCGAAGTGCTGCCACAATCCCAAAGAGACCTCGGGGAATAACAGACCGCTCTGAGCGGGGCGGGTATAACGCATGGCACATCTTCCTTCCTTTGATTGTCATATGGAAAAGGGCCATCAACCGATGGACCCTTCCATTTCCAGTTTTATGAGCTGGTTCAGCTCGACCGCATACTCCATGGGGAGCTCGCGGGCGAACGGTTCGATGAATCCCATGATGATCATTTCCGTGGCCTCTTCTTCCGTGAGGCCGCGGCTCATGAGATAGAAGAGTTGTTCTTCGTTGACCTTGGAGACGCTCGCCTCGTGTTGGACCATGGCGGCGTTGTTCTTGACGATGTTCACGGGGACGGTGTCGGATGTGCTCACTTCGTCGAGGATGAGCGTGTCGCATTCGACGTTCGTCTTGGCGCCCGTGGCGCTTTCGGCGTGGTGGACGAGACCGCGATAGTTCACTTTCCCGCCCTTGGCGCTCATCGATTTACTCACGATCGTGCTCGTGGTATCCTTGCCGAGATGGATCATCTTCGCCCCCGTGTCTTGCTGCATGTTTTCGCCGGCGAAGGCGATGGAGATGGTCGTCCCCTTGGCACGGTCGCCCTTCAAGATGCAAGATGGATATTTCATGTTGATGTGGCTGCCGATGTTGCCGTCGACCCATTCCATGTGGGCGTCTTCTTCGACGATGGCGCGTTTTGTGACGAGGTTGTTGACGTTGGCCGCCCAGTTCTGGATGGTCGTGTAACGACAATACCCGCCCTTCCTGACGAAAATCTCGACATTGGCCGCATGCAGGCTCTCGGTCGTGTAGACGGGGGCCGTGCAGCCTTCGACATAATGGACGGAAGCGCCTTCGTCGACGATGATGAGGGTGCGTTCGAACTGTCCCATCTGTTCGGCGTTGATGCGGAAATAGGATTGCAGGGGTTTTTCCACCTTGACGCCCTTGGGCACATAGATGAAGGAGCCGCCGCTCCAGACGGCGCTGTTCAAGGCGGCGAACTTGTTGTCCGTATGGGGGACGGCCCGGGCGAAATACTCCTTGAAGAGCTCGGGATGTTCTTTCAAAGCGGTGTCGGTGTCCAAGAAGACGACACCTTGTTTCTCGAGTTCCTCGAGCGTCGAGTGGTAGACGACTTCACTCTCGAACTGGGCGCCGACACCGGCCAAGAACTTCCGTTCGGCTTCGGGGATGCCGAGCTTCTCGAAGGTGTCCTTGATCTCTTCGGGGACATCGTCCCAGGAGCGTTCGCTCCTTTCGGAGGGTTTCCGATAATAGGTGAGGCTCGCGAAATCGATGCCGGATAGGTCGGGGCCGAAAGCGGGCAGAGGCTTCTCCAAGAAAGTCTCGTAGGCTTTGAGGCGGTAGTCCCGCATCCACTTTGGCTCGTCTTTGATGGCGGAGATCTCTTCGACGATCTCTTTCGTGAGACCCCTGCCCGTGTCGCGGAGGGATTTCGTTTCGGTCTTGAAACCGTATTTGTAATCGCCGATCAGGCGTTCAATCTCTTTTTTCGTGTCTTCATTCATCGTTCTCACCGTCATCCAGTGTGGCGTCGAAAGCCTTCCAGGCGATGGTCGCACATTTCAAGCGGGCGGGGAAATCCTTCACGCCCTCGAAGGCGAGGGCGTCTTCGAATTCGACGGTCTCGTCGAAGGGTTTCCCCATGATCATGTCCACATAGCTCTCACTCACATGCAAGGCGTCGGCGACGGTCTTTCCCCGCAAAAGTTCGGAGAGGACGCTCGCGCTCGCACAACAGATGCTGCAGCCGGTGCCGTCATGACGGATGTCCTTGACGACGCCGTCGGCGACCAAGGTCTCGATGGTCACATCGTCACCACAGGAAGGGTTGCGGATGTGTTCCTTCCGGTAGTTTTCATCCCCCGTCAGTCCTTTGTTGCGGGGGTTCTTGTAGTGGTCCATGATGATCTGTCTGTATAGGTTGTCGAGCTTTCGCATCGGCGTTCCTCCTTGCATTCAGGGTGAAAGGAAATAGTTGCGGGCCTGCCGGACGGCTTCCACGAGCCCGTCGCATTCTTCTTTGGTGTTATAGATGTAGAAAGAGGCGCGGAGCGTCGCCGGGACACGGAGCCAAGCCATCAAGGGTTGCGCGCAATGATGCCCCGCCCGGAGGGCGAAGCCTTCACTGTCGAGGATCGTCACCGCGTCATGCGGATGCACGCCGTCGATGTTGAAGCTGATGAGGGAGCCTTCCGTGTTCTCGTTGTGGATGGTGACGCCTTCCATAGCGCGCAGTTT
>PUKL01000062.1 GCA_003552275.1 Mollicutes bacterium | reverse complement strand
TCTTCTGCGGCTAGGTCCTTGTAGTTCTCTTTGCGGAAGGCGCCGCAGTTTTCGCGTAGACGTTCGCGGATGACATCCTTCACTTTGTCGGAGATCTGTTGGCTGATGACGGAGACGAAGAGTGTCTCGAACCCTCCCGCGGGGACGAGGGGACCGATGTCTCCGACGGTTTCGATGAGGCTGCGGATTCTCGCATCGAGTTTGACGAGACGGGCCAAGGCTTCTTCGTGGCTATTGCGCATGTCGATCACCCAAGGGCATTATAACATAGGTGCCTCACGTTTTCGGGAGGTTCTTTCCCTGTGACAGCGTCGTGTCTGTGTTATAATGATTAAGACGAAACAATCACTCCCGAGCGGAAGAAGGAGTGGAAACGATGAAGTTTCTGCACGCGGCCGATTTCCATTTGAACATCACCTTGAAAAGCGCTTCTTTCAAAGACACGCTCGCCCATGAAAAGCGCATCCGGGAACTGCGGAGTTCTTTGGAGAGGATCGTCGAGGAGGCCGAAAAGAAAGAAGTCGACGCCCTCTTGCTCGCGGGGGACATCTTCGATGACCCCTACATGCCGCTTTTTGCCATGGAGGAGCTCTTCGAAAAACTCTCAAGGGCGAAGACAAAGGTCTTCTTTCTCGTGGGAAACCACGACACCTTCCTCCAAAACAAGGCCTACGCCCGTTTTCTGCAGAAGCCGAACATCCACACCTTCACGAAAGAGCGTTTCAAGCACGATTTTGCAGATTACACGGTCTATGGCATCAACACCCGCGATTTTTCTAAGGAGCACCTGCAAGAAGTGGCCCGCGACGTCGATGATACCCGCACGAACATCCTCATGTTGCACGGGGATGTGAAGAACGCCCAAGACGACCACTATCTCATCGATTGGAAGAAGCTACGCGACCTGCCGTTCGACTATATCGCCCTCGGCCACATCCACAAGCCCGAGTTTTTGACCGACACCATTGCCTACTGCGGCAACCCCGAGCCGCTGGATTTCTCGGAGACGGGAGAAAGGGGCCATATCGAAGGCGAGATCCGGGGTCGCGACCTCACGACCCGTTTCGTTTCCTCCCAAAAACGCCGCTTCCATGTGCATCAAGTCACCCTGACCCCCGACGACTCGTTGGAAAAGACGGCCGCCGCCGTCCGTTCGGCCTTCACGAAAGAAGAAAGAAGGAACGATTTCTTCCGCATCGAACTGCAGGGCGAAAGGGAAGGCATCGAACCCTTCGACAAGGACGCCTTTCTAGCCTTGTTGGATGATGATTTCCATTATCTCGAGATCAAGGACGAGACCCGTCCCGGCCTCGATCTCGCCGAACTGAAGAAGACCTATGCCGACACCATCGTCGCCCATCTCATCGAGACGGCCGATGAGAAAAAGACCGACGAAGAGAGCCTCCGTTTGGCTTTGCGGGCCCTCTTTGCGACCGAGGAGGTGTGAGGGATGCGATTGATCAGCTTGCACATCCGGGGTTTCGGTAAATTCAAAGACTTCTCCTTGACGTTCTCCGAAGGGTTCCAAGTCATCCACGGATTGAACGAAAGCGGCAAGACCACCATCCACGCCTTCATCGAAGGCATGTTCTACGGTTTCATCGACACCGCCTCGTCCTCGCGCCGCCGCAGTTACGATGAGAGGCTCGAAGAGTACCGTCCCGCCGCGGGCGGCCCTTACGGAGGCAGCCTCATCTTCGAGAAGGACGACAGACGTTATCGGATCGAACGCACCTTCGGCAAAAAAGACGCCGAGGTGAAACTCTTTCATGAAGAAACGGGTGAAGACCTCTCAGACGAACTCGATATCGATCCCAAGACGAAACTGCTCGATATCGCCGCCTTCATCGACATGCCCCATCCCTTGTACAAGAACACCTTGAGCGTCGGCCAATTGTCCGCCCGGACGGACAAGACGGCCGCCGACCTCCTTTTCAACCGGTTGAAGAATCTGGATGCCACGAAGACCGAGACCTTCTCCGTGAGCCGCGCCGTCGAGCACCTCGAGAAAAGACACGAAGAGATCGGCAAGAGCGCCCGCGGCAAGCGGCCCTATCCGACTTTGTTGGAAAGAAAGGATGCGTTGGAAAAGGAATGGAAAGAGGCGAAAGAACACCACGAGACGCTGCTCGAAGAAAGCCTCGAATTGGAAGAGAAAAAAGAACGTCTGACGGAACTCGAAAAGGAAAAGCGGACGAAAGAGGAACGGATCGCCGCCCAAGAGAACACGAAGAGGCTCATGCGCCATGAAGAGATCGAGGATGAGACCGCCAAGGCCCGGCGCATCCTCGAAAAGACAGCGCTCTCCCGGGTGAAGATCGACCCGGCCGAGCTGGAAAGGGCCCATGAGGATCATAAAGAGGCTTTTGCCAGCCTTTCAAGCGACTATGACACCTTCAAGGAGACTTCCATCCAAGAAGAGAGCATCCGTGAGAACTATCCCGACGACAACGACACCTTGAGTGACCGCGCTCATGAAAATCTCAAAGCCGATTACGAGCGTTTCGAGAAGTTCCTCGACCAAAAGGAACGCTTCGATCTCGAAAAGAACGAACACGAGCTGAAGACAAACGAGGCAGAAATCATGTCCTTGTCGGAAGGACTTGTCAAAAAACGGCGGAACGCCTTCATCGCCCTCGTCGCCGTTCTCCCCCTCGTCGGTGCGAGCGTCGTGACGGGCCTTTTCTCATGGTTGGTACCTTTCATCATCTTGATGGTCCTCACCGGCGTGGCGCTTTTCGGAGGTCTTGGGCTTTTGTGGTATGTGAAACGACTCGCCCAAAGCCGACTCGATTCCTTGCAGGATGCGCGCAAGAAGCTCGTGCAAGAAAACAAGAAAGCCCAAGAGACCATCCGCATGGCCGACGAAGAGATCGAGAAACTCCTCAAGCGCCACAAAGCAAAAGACGAAGAGGATTTCCGCCGTCACTACTACAACGCCGAGACGAAACACAAGGCCTTCCTCAAACAAAAAGAATACGATGCGCGTCTGAAAGACCTGCAAAAGACGCGTGACGACATTATCGACAGACTGACGCCGCTCTTCAGACGTTTCGACCTCCCCAAGGACATGCGGGGCTTGCAAGCCCTGAAGGAGCTCCAAGACATCCTCGTTCGCATCGAGAACCTCCTCGAAAAGAAACCTTACAAGGATTTCCTTTCGACGATCGATTTCACG
>PUKL01000069.1 GCA_003552275.1 Mollicutes bacterium | reverse complement strand
AGGTCCTCTTCTTCGTAGTTGTAGATGCCCGAGCGGTATTGGACACCGATGTCGGGGCCTTGGCGGTTCCTCTTCGTCGTGTCGACGATGTTGAAATAGTGGGAAAGAAGTCTCGCGAGGGAGACCTGCGATTCATCGTAGGCGATCTCGACGGCCTCGGCATGGCCGCTGCCGGCGCAGACCTCTTCGTAGGAGGGGTTCTCCGTCCTTCCCGCGATGTAGCCCACGCGGGTCTCTAACACGCCTTCGACCTGTTTGAAATAGGCTTCGACACCCCAAAAACAGCCGCCGGCGAAAACGATCCGTTTCATCTTCTCACCTCCCGGTGATTTTTCGTATCATGTATCCCCCCGCGCGGATGCCCGCGACGGGCGGGACGAAGACGCTCGATGCGGGAGCGCCCGCATTCTTCTCTTCCGGCTTTGCGAAACAGAACACCGTCTCGAGGGACGTTATGCCCGCTTTGCGCAAGTGCTTGCGGAACTTTCTGGCCAAGGGGTCGCCTACGGTCGAAAAAAGGTCCGTGATGCGGATGTCTTCGGCATAGAGACGGTTTCCTTGTCCCGCCGAAGTCAAGAGCGGATAGGACCGTTTCAAGGCCTCGACGGCGAGAAGCACCTTCGCGGGGATGTCGTCTATGGCATCGAAGACATAGTCATAAGCTGTCTGGAGAATGTCGTCGGCGTTGTCACGGGAGAAATCCTCCGCGACCGCCCGGACGACGCATAGGGGATTGATGGCCTCCACGCGCTCTTTCATGACGAGCGCCTTCTTTTTTCCGTAAGCGTCCTTGGTCGCATGGAGCTGTCTGTTCGTGTTGGAGGGGCGGACGATGTCGCCGTCGACGAGCGTGAGTCGGCCCACGCCGCTCCGGGCGAGCGCTTCGACGGCGAAGGAACCCACGCCGCCGAGACCGACCACGAGAAGGTGGGCGTCGCGGAGTCTCGCAAGATTCCCCTCCCCCAACAAGGGCTCGAGCCGGTCGAAGAGGCCCTCATCCTTCACGTTTCTTCTCCTTCTTCAAAGCGAGCTCCCGCCATTGTTCACTATCGATCTCCGAAGGGGCCCCCGTGAGCAGACAATGACCGCTCTGGGTCTTCGGGAAGGCGATGACATCGCGGATGTTGTCGGTTTTCCCGAGCACCATGAGGAGCCTTTCGAGACCGAGGGCGATGCCGCCGTGCGGCGGGGTGCCGTAGGAGAGGGCGTCGAGCAGGAAGCCGAAGCGTTCCCGCTGGGTCTCTTCGTCGATGGCGAGGACTTTGAAGACCTCGCTTTGCATCTGCATGTCGTGGATGCGCAAGGAGCCGCCTCCGAGTTCGTAGCCCTGCACGACGAGGTCGTAACCGTAGGCCTTCGCCGCCAAGGGGTCGGAAGCGAGTTTTTCCCGGTCGGCATCCTGCACCCGCGTGAACGGGTGATGGAGCGAGCGGTAGCGTCCCGCCTCTTTGTCATATTCGAACATGGGCCACTCGACGACCCAGTTGAAATCGAGCTCGTCGCTATCGGCGAGGTCTTGTTCTTTGGCGATGACGATGCGCAGTCGCCCGAGGACCTTCCGCACCGTCTTTTCTTCATCGGCCACGAGGAGGACGAGATCGCCTTCGTTCATCCGCATCCTCTTGACAAGGCCGTCCTTCTCTTCTTCCGACAAGAATTTCGCGATGGGACTCTTGATTTCCCCCGCTTCCATCTTCATATGCACGAGTCCGCCCGCGCCGAGTTTTTCGGCCTCTTTCGTGAGGCGGTCGAGGTCTTTGCGCGAATAGGCGCTCGCCAAGCCTTCGGCGTTCACACCGCGGATGACGCCTTGTTTTTGGAGGACGCTCTTGAAGACTTTGAAACCGCTTTGGGCGAAAAGGTCGCCGGTGTCGACGATCTTCATGCCGAAACGGGTGTCGGGCTTGTCCGTGCCGTAGTCGCGCAGGGCCTCTTCATAGGTCATGCGCGGGAAGGGGCGTTTCACTTCCACACCTTTCGTCTCTTTGACGATGCGCGCCATGAGTCTCTCGGTGAGGTCGATGATTGTCTCTTGGTCGATGAAGGCCATCTCGATGTCGATTTGGGTGAATTCGGGCTGGCGGTCGCTGCGGAGGTCTTCGTCCCGGAAACAACGGGCGATCTGGTAGTAGCGCTCGAAGCCGCCGATCATGAGGAGTTGCTTGAAAAGCTGGGGTGATTGCGGTAGAGCGTAGAAATGATGCTTGTCGAGGCGGGAGGGGACGATGTAGTCACGGGCCCCTTCCGGTGTCGATTTGGTGAGGATCGGCGTCTCGAACTCCATGAACCCCTCTTCGTTCAAGAAGTCCCGGGTCGTTTTGACCGTGAGATGACGTAACTTCATGAGTTTTTTGAGGCGGGGGCGCCGCAGATCGAGATAGCGGTGTCGGAGCCGGACCTCTTCGAGAGCGTCCGTATCGTCTCGCACCAACAAGGGCGGTTGGGCGGCCTCGGATAGGACGGAAAAGGAGGTGACATCGACCTCGATGTCGCCCGTGGGGAGGTCCTTGTTCTTGCTGGAGCGTTCCCGGACCTTCCCTTCGGCTTCGATCACGTATTCGGCTTTCAGTCGCCCCGCCTCCATCCGCAGTTCGTTGTCGGCGTCGAAGGCGAGTTGGGTGATCCCTTCCTGGTCGCGCAGGTCGACGAAAACGAGGTTGCCGAGATTCCGGGCCCGTTGGACGAAGCCCTTGAGCTTGACGGTCTTGCCGACATCGGCGATGGTGAGTTCGTTGTTGTGGTGGGTGTACATGTCATTCACCTTTCCTTTCGGGGCATGTCTCGCAGTCGGAGGAGTTCTTGCGCAATCTTTCCACGAGCGTCTTCGCGACATCCGCCAAGGGCACTTCTTCTTCGGCGCCGCTTTGTTGGTCCTTCAGGGTCAAGACGCCTTTTTCGAGTTCGGCATCACCCACGATGCCGACGAAACGGGCGCCGGCGTGTTCGCTTTGTTTGAACTGGGCCTTGACGCTTCGCCGGGCGAGGTCCGTCTCGGTCGTGACTCCCTGCAGGCGCAGATCGTGGGCGATGGCGGGCACCTTCTCCCGCGCCTTCTCGCCGATGGCGAGGAGATAGAGGAGGAGGCTTCGTTTCTTCGGTGTGAAATCCAAGGCCTCGAGCGTCAACAACAACCTCTCGATGCCGAAACTGAAGCCGGCCGCGGGGGTGGAGGGACCGCCCAGGTTCT
>PUKL01000047.1 GCA_003552275.1 Mollicutes bacterium | reverse complement strand
TCGAGTCGATAGAGGATGTGTTCCACGAGTTCTTCCGTCTCGAAACGGGGGATGAGGACATCTGCGTTCACCAAGAATTCCCGCCCGAAGAAATGCTCGCTCCCGATGATGTGCTGGACGGGACGGTCCTTGTCCAGGTACTCACTGACGGCTTGAGCGAGCTTATGTTCGATGTCTTTCGGGACGGCTTGGTCCAACGACGCCACGAGATGTGGACTCTCCATCCTTGAACAGTGCAAAAGAAGCCGCTTGATCGCACTCGGCTCCTTGTCTTTTTTCCAAGCTTCCCTTTCATACTTTCGTAAAAGTTCCCGATAGGTGGTCATTTCCATCTCCACATGGTCAAGCCGTTTCGAGCTTGCGTTTGTATTCTTCGTCGATCAGGGCGGTGATGATCGGATCGAGCCGACCCTCCATGACCTTGTCGAGTTCATGGACCGTAAAGTTGATACGGTGGTCGGTGACCCGGTTTTGGGGGAAGTTGTAGGTGCGGACCTTCTCGCTCCTGTCCCCCGTGCCGATCTTGCTGCGGCGTTCTTCCCCCTCTTCCTCCCGACGCTTTGTTTCCTCGATATCATGCAGGCGGGCCCTGAGGATTTTCAAGGCCTTCTCCTTGTTCTCGTGTTGGCTCTTGCCTTCTTGGCAGCTGACAGTGACTCCCGTCGGTTCGTGGGTGAGTCTCACGGCCGAATCGGTCTTGTTCACGTGTTGACCGCCGGCACCGCTCGAACGGTAGGTGTCGACCCGGACGTCGTTCATGTCGAGTTCCACTTCGACATCTTCGGCTTCGGGAAGGACAACGACGGTCGCCGTCGAGGTGTGGATGCGCCCCTGTGATTCGGTCTTCGGCACCCGCTGCACCCGGTGCGCGCCCGACTCGTACTTCAGTTGCGAATAAACCTTGTCGCCCGAGACGGTGAACTCGATTTGGCTGAAGCCGCCGGCGTCGCTCTCGACGGCCCCGGCCACATTGACCTCCCAGTTCTTGCTTTCGGCGAACTTCAAGTACATGCGGAAAAGATCGGCGGCGAAAATGTTGGCCTCATCGCCGCCCGCGGCGCCGCGGATCTCGACGATGACATCCTTCTCGTCGTTGGGGTCTTTGGGGATGAGCTCCCTTTCGAGCTTCGCGACAAGGGCATCCCTTCTCTCTTTCACTTCGGTGAGTTCACCTTGCGCCATCTCACGAATGTCTTCATCCTCGTCTTTCACCAACTCACGCAATTCGTCGATGGTCTTGTCGACTTCTTGCAGCTCTTCATACAACGTGACGGTGCGTTCAAGTTCGTGGCGTTCTTTGCCGAGGTCTTTCATTTTCTCGATGTCATTCGCAATATGGGGATCGGAGAGCTCCCGGTTGATTTCCTCATAACGTTTCTTGATTCTTTCCAAACGGTCTTTCATACGATCAACTCCGGACAAATATTATATTACAGCGGTTGATAGTTTTCAAGCGCGACCCGCTCCCGATGCCTAGCCGAGAGGCGACTGAAAAACACCACGAACAAAATGACGAGGGCCACACCCTTGAAGACCGACGTGGCGCTGAGGGTCCACCAGATGCCGGCCATGGTGGTGGCGCCATAGGCAAAAGGGATGCGCATGGCATTGCCGACGATACCGACACCGGAAGGCGCGACCGTCTTGCCGAGACCGTTGAAGGCACCGGCCGTCACAAGCTCGAGAATCATGAAAAGCTGGGAAATGCTGATGATGCGAAGGTATTCCGCCCCGAAAGAGAGTGTCGGCTCGTTCCTGATGAAAAGCGCGAACAACGGTTCCGCAAAAAGAAAGAGGACGAGACTCACGATAATGCCGTAGGACACGAGCAGGCGCATGGAAGAAAGATAGCCCCGTTTGATCCTCGGTATCTTCAACGCCCCGTAGTTCTGTCCCACAAAAGAGCTGATCGCGACTTGGAACCCCAAGGCGATCATCCAGCTCAAGGCCTCGATCTGGCTGCCGATACGCGAGACGCTGATGGCACTCTCCCCGAAAGAGGCCACGAAGATGCCGACGATGATGGAGATGGTGGCCATGGCCATGCTCTGGATTCCGACGGGAAGGCCCAAGAGAACGATCCGCTTCATGGTTGACGGAGAAAAGTGCCTGATGGGTTTGATCGCGGCCGGACGACGCTTGGAGGCATACACGGCCATATAGACGATCACGGTGAAGCCCTGGGCGATGACCGTCGCGATGGCGGCGCCCCGGACGCCGAGGCCCGCCCAGAGAATCAACACGGGGTCGAGCATGATGTTCAAGAGCAGTCCCGCGGCCATGATGTAGAAAGTGTTGATTGTCTTGCCGAGACCGTCATAGACACCGTTGAAGACATTCGCCACGAAGATGAACCCCATGAACACACTGACGATGGCGAGATAATCCTCGGCATGTCGCACGACCCGGACGTTGTCGATATTGAATATGCCGACGAACTCACTGCGGAAGAAATAACCCGCAAGCGAATACAGCAACGCCAATATGACCATGACGAGGAGGCCGTTGCTGAGGTGACGGTCGACGGCGTCTTTGTCGTTCCTGCCGGCGGCTTGGGAGACATAGACGCTCACACCGACCTTGACGATGAGCATGACCCCCATGCCGAACCACGTATAAAAGGCCGCCGTGCCGACACCGGCCACAGCCTCGGTGGGATCCAGACCGATCCTGTCGACACGGGAGACAAAGAACATGTCGACGAGATTGTAGGTCATCTGCATGAGACTCGTGAGCAGTGTCGGCACGGCCACCATGAGGATTTTTTTCAAGATGCTTCCTTCAGTCAGGTCGATCTTCCTTTTGATCGGGGTCTCGGAAACATGCAGGGACAAATTCCGTCTTCCTTTCCAAGGAAACCATCATTGTCGAGGAGCACAAAGAAGAATAACACGCGGCGCGTGTTATTCGAGGTCGTCGAGGTCGATTTCCTGTGCTTCGTGTTTGGGGTCTTTCGTCGTCTTGAACTGGCTGTAGCGGCGGCGGAAGATCAACGGAAAGCCCGTGACATTCGTCGCGCCCGAGCGGTTCTTGGCGACCATGACATCGACGATGTCGGGCCTTTCGGTGGTCTTGGGATTGTAGTAGTCCTCCCGATAGAGGAAGAGGACGACGTCGGCATCCTGTTCGATGGATCCCGACTCCCTGAGGTCGGCCATGATCGGTCGTTTGTTGGTTCTTTGTTCGACGCTGCGGGAAAG
>PUKL01000114.1 GCA_003552275.1 Mollicutes bacterium | reverse complement strand
ACCTTGCCGCCGTGGATGGAATCGAGTTCTTTGATCTCGCCGTCGGGGAATTCGTTGTTGTAGGCCATGCGGCGCATCTCTTTCTCGTTGAGTCGCTGGTTGTATTCGAGATAGGTGTCCTCGTCGATGGTGGGGACTTTCAACGTGAGATAATAGGAGGATGTGTTGTCTTTGCGGATGGTGCGCATGCGCAGGGTGATGTTCTGCTCGGCGAGCCGGTAGTCCGGCGTGTCGAAATAATAGTTGTAATGGATGTCGTTCGATTCGATGAACTGCACCATGAGATAGTCCATGATCTCATGGCATTTTTCTTTTGAGAGCTCTTGGCGGAGTTCTTTGTCGAGGGTGCGTTTCTTCTTCGTCTTTTCCACGATAGACATAGTCTCACTCCCTTATACACGGACATTATAACATGGCCGCGGCGATTATCGATGTGTGAAGGTGCCGAATTTCACAAAAATTCTCTCACTATGGTAAAATGGGGCCATAGGAAAGAACACGCGCCGGGCAGACAGGGAGGCCGAGAGGAATGGACGAGAGGATCCGTTTGCATTTTCAAGAAGTCGATGAACTGGAGACCTGGGAAGAGGGCCTCTACAAAGCGACCGCCGAACTCCTGCAGATGGGGGTTCTCACCAGCATCTATCTCAAAGAGATTATCGAACAGATCCATCAATCGGGGCCCTACATGGCGATCACGAAAGAGACCCTGTTTTTGCATGCGCGACCCCATGAAGGGGTGAAGAAACCTTTCATCGCCTTCTTGCGCACGGAGCGTTCGGTCGATTATTTCGGCAAGGGGATCAAGAATTGTTTCGTCTTCGGGGCGACCGACGACAAGACCCACCAGAAATTGCTCTCGCTCGTGAGCCGTTTCGTCACGGCGATGGTGGAGAATCCCTCCTTGATCGACGGGGAGGCGTTCTTGCGCTGGTTCCGCGCCGAAGAGGGGAAACTCTGAAGAAGGATATAAGCGAAGGGATCGGCTTGAGCCGATCCCTTTTTCTCAGTGCACGGCGAGGAAACCGTCATCGACAAGGAGCGTCGCGCCGTTCACGGCCGCACTGTCGGGGCTGAAGAGGAAACGGACGACCTTGGCGACCTCGTCGGCCCGCAAGAGCCTGCCTTTGAGGTGTTTCTTCTCGAGGCGTTCGATCCGCTCTCGGGGGACGCTTTCCAAGAGACCGGTGTCGATGAAGGCCGGGGCGACGGCGTTCACCCGGATGCCGTCCTTGGCGAGGGCGTCCGCGCCGGACATCGTCATCGAGACGATGGCGGCTTTGGCCGCACTGTAGCGGAAACTCTTCTTCGCACCGAAATAGCTCCTGATCGAGGCCGTGTTCACGATACGGCCGTTCTTCGTGTTCAAGGCTTGCATCTTCTTGGCCGCATAGTGCATGCCGTAATACACGCTGTGTTGGTTGGTGGCAAGATGTTCGTGATAGCTTTCGGGGTCGACGTCGTCGAAATGGGTGCCGTCCCGGATGCCGGCGTTGTTGAAGATGCCGTCGAGTCTGTCGTGGCTGTCAGCGGCGAAATCGACGAGGGAGGCGACCTCTTCGGGCTTGCTCACATCGGTGACTTTCGTGAGGATTTCGAGGTCTCGTTCACGCAAAGCGGTTTCCAATTTTTCGAGTCCCGCCTCGTCGATATCGGCACCGACGACCTTCACGCCTTCCTCGGCCAAAAGACGGGCCGTTTCAAAGCCGACTCCGCTCGCGGCGCCGGTGACGATGATGACTTCTCCCTTCATGGTGCATTCCTCCTTTTTCGTTCATCTGTCATTGTAACGTCAGGAAGGAAAGCTGTCAAAACAGTGCACGACAAGTGATTTGGAGCCTTGAGCGTACTGGTTAGAAAAATTGTCGTTCTTCTCGGTTCTATTTTGAAAAAATTGTAAACTATACGTAGAAAGACCTAGGAGGGAACATGATGAGCGAACTCATCGACAACAACCAAAAGGCACGCCGTGAAAGGCTCAAGGAACTCATAAAGATGTTGCATGAGGGGAAGGACCCCCAAGAAGTCGAAGACCTCTTCAAAGAGGAATTCGGCCATGTTTCGGCCGATGAGATCAGTCGCTTGGAGAGCGAGCTCGTCAACGAGGGCGAACTCGCCGTCGAAGAGATCCAGCGTCTTTGTGATGTGCATGCGAAGATCCTCGGCAAGAGTGTCGCCGATATCCATGATGAAGAAGATGTCCCCGGACACCCCCTGCGGGTGCTCGCCGACGAAAACAAACGACTCGAAAGACTCATCGCCGAAGAGATCGAACCCTTCATGGAAAAAGACGACGAAGCCGCTTTGGAAGCTTTGCGGAAGGGCGTCGAACGTCTCGCCGAAATCAAGAAGCACTACACGCGGAAAGAACAGCTCTTCTTCCCCTATCTCGAGAAGAAGGGGGTCACGGCACCGCCCCGGGTCATGTGGGGCGTGCATGATGAGATAAGGGAGAAGATCAAACGCGTGCAAGAGGCTCTGAAGACCGCCCGGTCGCCTCTTGATGTGCAAGAGGAGACCAAAGCCCTCCTCGAGCAAGTCAAGGACATGGTCTTCAAGGAGGAAAACATCTTCATCCCCCTCGTCAGAAACAAGCTCAACCTCATCAACTTCATCGAGATCGCCGAGGCGACTAAAGAGGTGGGCTATTTCCTTTCTCCGCCCGAAAAGGACGAATTCCTCATACGAGGGGAGGAGAAGAAGGAGGAAGAGCCCGAAAAAGAGAAAGGGACAATCCTTCTCGATGCCGGCAGTCTCACGCCCGAGACGCTTTCGGCCATGTTGAACACGTTGCCGTTCGATCTCACCTTCATCGACGCCGAAGACAAGGTGCGCTATTTCACCCAGGGGAAAGAGCGCCTGTTCGAAAGACCGAAGACCATCCTCGGCCGCCCCGTGCATCTTTGTCATCCCCCGAAAAGCGTCCACATCGTCGAGAGGATCCTCGCCGACTTCAAAAACGACAAGAAAGCGAGCGAAGCCTTCCGGATCAAACTCGGCGACAAGTACGTCCATATCCGCTACTTCGCCGTGCGGAGTCCGCAAGGCGAATACCTGGGCACCCTCGAGGTCACCCAGGACATCGCCCCAATCCAGGAATTGCGCGGCGAGAAGCGACTGCTCGATGAAGATTCGTAATGCGGCCTATGTGGCCTTGGGGAGTCTCTTTCTCGGACTGGGCGTGTTGGGCGTCGTGTTGCCGCTT
>PUKL01000079.1 GCA_003552275.1 Mollicutes bacterium | reverse complement strand
ATGGCTTTGCCGAGTCCTTGTGCACCGCCGGTGATGACGGCGACTTTGCCTTGTAATCTCATATATTCTCCTCCATGTTTTTCAAGATCACGGCGGTCCCCATGCCGCCACCGATGCAGAGCGTGGCCAATCCGTAGCGGGAACCGCGGCGTTTCATCTCATGAATCAAGGTCACGATGATGCGGTTACCGCTTGAGCCGATCGGATGACCCAAGCCGATGGCGCCGCCGTTCACGTTGGTCGATGCCAGGATATCTTCCATGTTCGCACCGTGCTTATCGGACAACTCTTTCAAGACGCCTATGCTCTGGGCCGCGAAGGCTTCGTTCATCTCGAAGAGGTCGATATCGGTGAACGAGAGACCGGCGTTTTCCAATGCGTTACCAATCGCTTCCACGGGCCCGAGTCCCATATAGGCGGGGTCGAGCGCCGCCTGGCCGATACCCACAATTTCCACAAGAGGCTTCAGTTTGTGTTTCCGCACCGCTTTCTCCCCGGCGATGAGCGTGAAACTCGCGCCGTCGTTGATGCCGGAAGCGTTGCCCGCGGTGACGGTTCCATCCTTCTTGAAAGCCGGGCGCAACTTGCCGAGTCTTTCGAGATTGGTCTCGCGGTTGATGTGTTCATCCGCGGAAAATACAAAATCGCCCCGTCTCGACGGCACGGTGATCGGTGCGATCTCCGCCGCGAAACGCCCCTCGTCTTGAGCCTTGGCGGCTCTTTCATGCGAGGTGAGGGCGAACTGGTCTTGTTCTTCTCTTGTGATACTGTGTTTTTCGGCGATGTTTTCGGCGGTGATGCCCATGTGCATGCCGCCGAAGGCGTCCGTCAGGGCGTCGTCGACCATGTGGTCTTTGACCTGGAATCCTCCGAGTTTCTGTCCTTTGCGTAGTCCGGCCGGTAAAATGTGGGGCGCTTGGGACATGGATTCGACACCGCCGGCCATGACCAAGTCATGCCAACCGGTGCGGATGTTCGCATAAGCGTTCATCACCGACTTCATGCCCGACCCGCAGACCATGTTGACGACATAGGCGGGGACTTCTTGCGGAATGCCGGCCTTGATGGCGATCTGTCTTGCGAGGCCTTGACCGAGACCGGCGGGGAGGATGTTGCCGACAATCGTCTCATCCACCTTTTCGGGCGTGATCGAGGCTTCTTCGAGCACGGCTTTCGCGACTTCGGCCCCATAGACTGAAGGGTGCAGACCGGAAAGCGACCCCATGAAACCGCCGATGGCCGTCCGCTTCGCTGCTGTCACATACACCTTTTGCATACTCTCTCTCCTTTGTGATTTATCTTCGACTTGCCAAAAGGGATTTTTTCAAGTATACTTGCGGTGAAGAGCTATTCAGTTCCTGAATATCAATTCACAAACTGAATATATATTCATGTTAGCATAAAGCGTTTTCACTGTCAATATAAACGAGGTGACCGCCATGCACCCGCAAATCAAAGAACCGACCACCCGCAATGCCAAGAACACCTTCAAAGCGATTGAAGACGCCGCCTATGAAGTCTTTTACAAAAACGGCTATCACGGCACCACCATCGCCGACATCACGAACCGGGCGGGCGTCGCCGCGGGAACGTTCTACCTCTACTTCCCCAGCAAGCTCGTCCTCTATCAACACATCCTCATGAGCCTCTCCCACGACATCCGCAAAGAGATCGCCGCGAAAGTCTCCCGAAAAGAGACCCGCTATGAGAAAGAACGGGAGGGCATCAAGACTTTCATCAACTATGCCTTGGAGCGTCCCGAGATGTACAACATCATCTGGGAGTCGCTCTATATCGACCGCGAACTCTTCCGCGACTATTATGCCGATTTCGCGAAACGCTACAAGCGGGGCCTGGAAGAGGCCGCCGCGAAGGGTGAAATACGCTCCCTCGACTCTGAAGTCGTGAGTTATGTCCTCATGGGCATCACGAACTTCATCGGTCTGAAGGTGGTCATGGATCTCGGCGAAGGCAACGAGAATGTGGACGCCATCGTCAACGTCGTCATGGAGATCCTCGATAAAGGCCTTTTCAAAAAACACAGGGATTCTTCGGGAAAATGAATGATCTTTGTCATTCGCAACTTCCTTGAAGATCCGTCGTCTCGATCAACACGACAAAGCCGCCCCTTCCTCGCAGGAAAGGGCGGCTTTTTTCTTGTATGGATGTTGAAGCGGACAGAAAGCTCTCCTCAGGGCTCCAGACGTTCGTGCAGTTCTTCGATGGTCGCCTCGACGGAACGAAGACCCGCATAGAACTGTCCGAACACCGTTCCCGCCCGGCGATGCGCTTCTTCCGCAGTCATCCGGCCATAGAAGGCGGGGTCGAAGGCATAATCATTCATCTGTTCGTAGGCCGTTTGGATGATCAAGGCGGACAAAAGCGTCTCTTGGTCGATATCGAGCTCTTCTCCGGCCTCATGAAGGGAAGCGAGGTCGAGCATCTCTTGGAAATGGTCGGTCGCATAGGCCGATTGCCTTACAGGCATGTAGCCCGTTTCTTCAGCGAACAGGGCGTTTTCTTCCGGAGCGGTCAAAAAGTCCATGAGGAACCATCCCGCGAGTCGTTCCGCTTCGGTCGTATCGGTCAGCATGCCGAGGGAGAGCCCGCGATAGTTCACGGCACGGGGTCCTTCTCCCTCGGCATGTTTCTGGATCACGGGGATGACACCGACTTCGAAGTCGCCGAAGAGGGAATCACCGTCGGGAATGTGGAAATGCGGTGCGGCGCCCCAATCTTGGCTCATGAGGGTCTTACCTTCGGTGAAGGGGATGAAGCTGTGCGACTCGTCCCATGCATAGGTAAGAGAGACGGTGTCATCACTGAAAAGGTCGTCGAAATAGTGCAACATATCGCCCATGACGGCATCATCGATGACAATGTCACTTGCGGGGGTGGTGAGGGGACTTCCCCACTGACGCAAGGACGAGAGGAAGAGTCTTTCGGCGGAAGCCGCCGTGACGATATGCGGGGTCTCGAAACCGTCCCTTCTGTCGGGGTCGACCAAGGCGTCTTTGGCCGCGGTCGTCCATTCGACCTTTTCGGCGAGGGACGCGATTTCTTCCCAAGTCAATGCTTCGTCCGAGGCGAATTCGATGCCGAAATAATCGAAGACGGTCTTGTTGTAATAGAGGACTTCGGGCATTTTCGCGAAAGGCAAAGCATATGTGCCGCGTTGGGGTGCGAGATTTCGGCTCTCGGCCAAGAAGTCGGGGACGAAATCGTCGGTGTCGATGCCGAGGCTTTGAT
>PUKL01000016.1 GCA_003552275.1 Mollicutes bacterium | reverse complement strand
GCTTTTAGGCTCCCTTGTGCCCAAGGGGCCTTTTTCGAACTCTCCGGTGTCTTTGTAGAAGACCAGCCGGTCCCCTTCGATTTTGGGATAGTAGACGTTATAGTGCTCGGCGAGAGAACGGACGTCGACTTCGTTCTTGATCGGATAATACACACCGACGTTTTTCAACGTGTGTTCCGCCAGCACTTCTTTCAGATTCTCCATGAGCATGAAGTTCAACATCTTGTGCATGGGTTTCTCCAAGGTCTTTCTTTCTTGGAGAAAGGTCTTCCTCAATGTCTTTTTATCCATGATCCCCTCCTCTTTCGTGCGTGGTGAGACAATATCACTTGATGATGAAATAATTCTCGGGAGAGCGGTCTTCGAGGGCTATCTGTAATGCCTTATGTCCTCGTGAGATGGTTTCCGTCACCGGTTCGTCGAAATAGTCGATGTTCTGGATGCCGAAGTAGGGGTATACACTTTCTTTCACCTCACCGAAAGTCATGGTGAAGTTGACGAGTTCGCCCCCTTCTCCCAGCGCCCGCCGCAACATCTCGAACTTGCGGTGGTCCGTGATGACCATCGCGAAACGGATGCCGCTCATACGGAATATTGCCTCGGTGTCTTTCAAAAAGTGATAGACGAGCTTGTTGAGGAACTTGCCCATCATGAGGTCACCGATGTCGCGGCCGTATTGGTCGTTGATGTTCTTGATGTTCGACAACTCGAAAAAGACGAGTGAATAAGGTTCTTTCCGGCGGTTGAAACGCTGTAACGCCTCCTCGAGGGCGTCACCGATCTGGATCTCGTTCAACAGATCGACCTCGGTCTTGGGGTAACGACGGACATCGAGACCACGTACGGTGGCGATAAACATCTTGCGCCCTTCATGGATAACGATGGTGCCGCTCTCTTTCACCCATTCATAGACGGCACCGCGTTTCACACGGTAATGTGTGCGGTATTTCGGGTTTCTCCGGTTGCATTTGTCCAATACGGCGATATAGGCCGCACGGTCGTCCGGATGGAGTCTCTCGAGAAAATCGTCGAGGGAGAATTCATGCTCGGTGAGGCCCGACAATTTCAAGAAGGCCTCGGTTCCGTACATCGAGTCTTCATCGGTACGAAAGACGATTCCGTCATCCAAGAGGTCGAGCATGGTGATGAAGCGTTGACGCAAAAGTTCGGAACGGTCTTTCAAATCCTCGTGGGCCTTGTTCAGTTCTTTCAGTTTCTCCCGGGTGTGATCCCTTTTGCTGAGGGCCCGGACATCGAACATGAAGATTGTATAAAGGGCCCCGCCGTAGATCAGGATGTCGATGTAGAGCTCTTCGACCTCGATGAGGCCAAGCCTTGCGAACACCACATGGGCCGCAATGGCGAGGACCAGCAGGAAGATGTCGAAATCGCCCTTGCCGGTGCGCCACTTTTTGAGGACGACAAGGACGAACCAGACGAGAAAGACGATGAGCTTGTGTTCATACCAATCGATCATTGTGGACGCACCTTTCCGGGAAATGTAGTGAGTGTGTGATACAATCAGTTTTGTAGGTACTTCTCCAAGTACAAAAGCAAGGATTCCTGACTGATGTCTTGGTCCAGATAACCTTCGATGGCGACACTGATCTCTCCGGTCTGTTCGCTGACGACGATGGTCAGTGAATCCGTCGCCTCGCTGATGCCGATGGCCGCCCGGTGTCTCGAACCGAGGTATTTCGGCACCTTGGCATGATCACTCGAAGGAAAATAGGCACCGGCGCATTTGATGACATTCTCTTTGATGATCACGGCACCGTCATGCAGCGGGGTGTTGGGGATGAAGATACTGGAGAGCAGTTCGCTCGACACCACGGCCTCGATGCCGAAAGCGTTGTCGATGTATTCCTGTAGAGAATCCGAACGTTCGAAAGTGATGAGAGCACCGATCTTGTGGCGCCCGAGATAGCTGACAGAGTGGAGGATTTCCTCCTTGACATCGTCTTCGATGGCATTGGTCACCAAAAGACCGCTCTTCAGACCGATTTGGACGAGGATTGCGCGGATTTCCTGCCGCAACATGAACATGAGAACTCCGACCATGATCACGGCTTGAAAATAGATGACAAAGGCGTATTCGCCCGGAACGGGAAAGCGGATCAACCCGACAAAAAAATAGACGGCCATGGCGGCGGTGGCATAACGGAAGAACCTGAGGACAAGAGCGTGCAACATGGTACGGACGAGAATCGTGAAAATGGCCATCATATACACCAAGAAGGCAATAATGAGGATCTCTTCCATTGTCGTCACCGCCTTTCTCGGTCAGGGATTCATCTCACCGTAGATTATAACACATCAAAGGGCGCAAACGTAATGAAATCATGTGCTTTACGACCCACCCATCCTGCTTGGAATTTTTTCAAAGCGGATATATACTTGTGAAACCTTGCTTTCACATCAAAAAAGAAATGTCAACCCTTTAACAATTCATGAATTTGCTATAGAATGTTGTGATACACTCGATTATTCTGCAGCTATCAGGGAGGGGCCATTTATGGCGAATTATGACAAACAATTGCTTGAGAGCCTCAACAAGGACATCGAGAAGCATTTCCCCCACCTTTGTCCGATCGAAGCGGACATGGAGAAATCCTTCGACGGCGTCTCACGCCTTGTCATGTTGGACCGCTACAGCCAGAAGGATCTCAACCTCAAGACCCTGAAAGTGGGGGACCTGGTGCTCACCATTGTCCGTGACGACCCGAAATTCCCCGCTCGCGGTGTCGGATATGTCGAAAAGATCGACGGTAACAAGCTCATCATCCGCATCACGCCCGATTATCTCGCCAACACGGAGGATGCCGACGAGAACGGCTGTGTCGAACGTACGTTGAAACAGGTCGACAAACCGCTCGAACTCTACTTCGAACAAATCGCCCGCCGAGTGGCCGACCATCTCGGCGAAGAAGAGAGCGAAGAGATCAGGGAACGCTTCTACCAAGAGGTCAAGGAACTCAATCTAGTCCCCGCGGGCCGCATCCTCTTCGGGGCCGGTTCCCAGACACAAGTCACCTATTTCAACTGTTTTGTCATGCCTTTCATCCATGATTCGCGCGAAGGTATAAGCGATCACAGGAAACAGGTCATGGAAATCATGTCGCGGGGCGGTGGAGTAGGAACCAACGGTTCGACCCTACGACCGAAGAACGCATTGGCCAAGGGTGTGAACGGGAAATCGAGCGGTGCCGTGAGTTGGCTCAACGACATCTCCCAACTGACCCATCTCGTCGAACAGGGCGGTTCCCGTCGCGGCGC
>PUKL01000046.1 GCA_003552275.1 Mollicutes bacterium | reverse complement strand
GTGCTGTCGATGATGAGTCCGATTCTTTCCATAATGTCTGAAATCCTTTCCAATCGTTTTCTTCTTATCGTATTTACAGTAGATGATAGACGGATATGATATGCAGCAACGATCCGCCTAACACGAATATGTGCCAGATGAAGTGGAAATAGCGGACACGAACGGCGTAGAAGGCGATGCCGACCGTGTAACTGATACCACCGGCCACAAGAAATATGAACGCTTCTCGAGGAATGGCCGCATAGACATCACTCCAGAGGAACACGACGCTCCAGCCCATCATGAGATACATCACCACATGGAAGACCAGGAACCGGTTCACCCAGACGGTCGTGAAGACGATGCCGGTCACGGCGATCGCCCAGAGGACGATCAACAGCCCGTATCCCCGCATGGTGGGGACCAAGAACCACACGAAGGGCGTGTAGGTGCCCGCGATCAGCATATAGATCGCCGAATGGTCCAAACGACGGAAAACGGCTTTTGTCCGTTTCAGTTTCTTGGGGAAGGCGTGGTACAGTGTGCTCATCGAGTAGAGAAGGGTCAAAGAGACCGGGAAGACAGAGACGATCGCTTTTTCTGCGGCGCTGTCGGCTGCCACGAGGAATATGACGAGTGCGACGATCGAGAGACCGATGCCGACGCCGTGGCTCACCGCGTTGGCTATCAATTCACCGAGTTTTTCCTTTCTCACGTGTAGGCTCCTCACTTGTTGTGATGATAAACCAAGGATAGCAAATATTACTATGCGTGTCAAGGTAATCATCAAAAAAACCGCCCCCGACAGTGACGGGGCCGGTTTTCATGCATCCTTGAATGAAGCGGTTTTCAGCCGATACGCTTGTGAACCTCGTCGACAAGGTGTCGGCTCTCTTCCTTGCCTTCTCGAAGAAGACGCTCAACCTCTTCGGTCGTTTTACTCTTGTAGTCTTCGTCCTTGAGGGACGCGAGATTGATCTTGACATTCAACACCGCTCCTTCGAGACCCGCCTGCAACATGAGGGCGCCCACACCGATGTCACTGACGGCGTTTTGGTTGCCGTGCTCCAAGAGCGGCCGGAGTCTTGTCAGGACGCCGTGGGCGACACGAGCGATCCGCAGAGGGACTTCTGTGGCCTTGTGGGTCGCTTTCTCGATCGCCTTCTTCCTTTCGACTTTTTCTTCTTCGGTGTCTTTGGGCATCTTGAAGGCTTTCATGATCTCATTGAAAGCGAGGGTGTCGTCATCGACGAGGTCGAGGAGCTTCCTTACCTCGTCTTTGATTGTTTCATGTAGAGCGATGATTTCCTCTTGCGTCTCGGTGTCGAGCTTCTTGAACTTCTTCTTGGGGATCGTGAGATGCCCGACCATACGGGAGAGAGCGGCTCCCACGGCGGCTGCGACGGCACTGGATGACCCACCTCCCGGTGCGGGTTTCGGTGAATCGAGATCGCGGATGAATTCATGTACGGTGAGATCGATCAATTTCATGTTTCTTCCTCCCAGACACATTGTTTGTTATGGACGACCAGTCGGCCGTTCTTGAAAACGTCACGTACGTGGTTGATGGCGAAATGATAGAGCACATAGGGGAAGTTCTTGGCATCATAGATGACGAAATCGGCGGCCATACCCTTTTCCAAGGCGCCGATCCTGTCCCCTCGCATCACGCTGTGGGCGGCGTTTTTGGTCGCGGCGTTCAGGATCTCCTCCGGAGACATCTTCAGATGGATCGCGGCGATGTTCAGAGTGAATTGGAAGTTCTCGCTCGGACTGCTTCCGGGATTGTAGTCGCTCGATACGGCCAAAGCCACTCCCGCTTCCAGCATCTTGCGTACGGGAGCGTAGTCGCTGCCGAGATAGAATGACGTGCTCGGCAGGACGTTGGCCACGGTGTTCGCATGTTTCAGGGCCGTAATACCCTCATCGGTGATCACCATGAGGTGGTCGGCGCTCGCGGCACCGAGTTCGCAGGCGAGCTCGACACCACCGAGTGGTTCGATCTCGTCGGCGTGGATTTTCAGACCGAAGCCCCGCTTTTTCGCTTCGGAGAGGATGTAGCGACTCTCTTCCACATTGAAGACGCCTTTTTCGCAGAAGATGTCGACGAATTCCGCAAGTCCTTCTTCCCGCACCGTGTCCATCATGTCGACGACACCCTCGAGAAAGGACATGCGATCCTCCTTGAAATCCTCGGGGAGCGCATGGGCGCCGAGGAAGGTGGGCACGATGTCGACGGGATGGTCCCCGGCGAGCGCTTTTTGGACCCGGAGTTGTTTGAGCTCGGTCTCCATGTCGAGGCCGTAACCGCTCTTTCCCTCCACCGTGGTCACCCCGTGGGTCAACATGATGTCGAGACTCCGCTTGGACTGACGATAGAGTTCCTCGGGGGTCGCTTCCCTGGTGGCCCGCACACTGCTCAAGATGCCGCCGCCCTCTTCGAGGATTTTCAGATAGGGGACACCGCGCATCTTTTTCTCGAACTCATACTCGCGCGAACCGTAATGGACCACGTGCGTATGAGAGTCGACGAGTCCCGGAGTGACGAGGTCCCCCCGGGCGTCATGGATTTGCGTCCGTCCGCCCACATGGGCGGCGCCGTCCCCTTCTCCCATGTCGAGGATGACGCCGTCCTTGACGGCCAAGAAGGCATTCTTGATTTCACGGATTTCCGTCATCCCCTCACCTTTTGCGGGGCTGTCGGCGGCGATAGGTGTCCAGAGTGTGCCGATGTTACGGACGACAAGATCGGCGGCCATGGCTTCAATCCTCCTTGATGTTCGCTTCGATGATCTTCTCGACGCCGAAATCACGGAAACCGATGTGTTCCTTGGCGGCCTCGGCGATCTCCTCGAGACTCATGTCCTCTTCATCGAGATGGAGGTCCTTGATGGCATAATAATACTTCAACGACCGGATGATGGTGTCTTTGGGGATGAGCCCGACGATTTCGGATGAGGGGACCTCCACCTTGTGCCGGGCGGCTTCCATCTTCACGGTCTCGAGGATGCGGTATAGGGGATTCTGTTTGTAGTTGAGGATGTTCATGGTCACTTGGACATGATTGCGTTCTTTCAGATGGGCGGGACCGGCTTGTACATGTTTGAACCCGCCGCTGGAGCCGCGGATCGCCCGGGCTATGCGTTTGGCGGTGTCGATGTTTTCGGTCGCAAGGTCGATGTTGTAGGCGATGAGAGGCAGTCGGGCCCCCACGGCGATGGTGCCGAAACTCGGATGGACTCTCGGAGAACCGTAATCGGGATGCCATTCGTGTTCCCGGATTTTTTCCTTCATGCCCTCGAACTC
>PUKL01000085.1 GCA_003552275.1 Mollicutes bacterium | reverse complement strand
CTCCTCGCGGCGAAACGCATGCTCGCCGAAGCGGCCGATGAACTCGAAAAAGAGAACACCGCCTATCAGAAGAACATGCGGGTGGGCATCATGGTCGAAATCCCTTCGGCCGCCCTGAATGCGAAAGCCTTGGCCCCGCATGTCGATTTCATGAGCATCGGCACGAACGACCTCATCCAATACACCTTCGCCGCCGATCGCATGAACGAGGCTTTGGGCTATCTCTATCGACCTTATGACCCCGCGCTTTGGAAACTCATCCAAATGGCCGTCAAAGGCTGTCATGAAAAAGGTGCGGAGATCGGTGTCTGCGGCGAGATGGCGGGAGAAGTCGATGCCGCCCTCCTTTTCGCGGGCCTCGCCGTCGACGAGCTCAGCATGTCTCCCGGCAGGATTCCGAAAATCCGCAAACTACTCTCCACCCAGAATAAAAAAGAGCTTGCGGCTCTTGCCGAAGAAGTGCTAGCCCTGGACACCATGGAAGAAGTGCAAGAAAGAATCAAGACTTACAAGAGAGAAAAGAACATCCTTTGATGGTCATCAAGAAAGGAAGAGTCCCATGAAAGTGCCTCGTTTGAACCGCGACATCGCCGTTTCGCTCATCTTTTCCGTCTTGGCCGCCGCCTTCCTCACGGCCATCGTGTTGCGCGGCTTTCTCATAGAGGAATCGGAACTCGCTTCCCCGCTCGCAAAATACGGTCTCCCCTTCGGCGGTCTCGCCCTTTTCTTCTATTGGACCGCCGACAAGAAGAATGTCGACGACAAGAACAGGATCGCTGTCAAGGCGAGTTTCTTCATCGCCTTTTCCACAGTCGTTTTGGCGGCTGTGTTCTTGGTGTTGAGCATCTTCCTCTTTGAAGTCTGAAATCGAGAAGAAAGGGTTGTACACCATGGAAAACAAAGTCTTCAAAAGCGAAACGATCAGTCCCCGCGCTTTCATCATCCTCGTCACGATCGGCACCGTCATCGGTGCCGGTGTGTTCGAACTGCTCTTCCGGGCGCTCTATCGTGATTGGCCCCTGTTCGATCCTTACGTCATCAACGTCCTCATCGTCGTCTTCGCCGGCATCACCGCCTCCTTCCTTTGGTTCTACAGGGAATACCGTCTCTTTCACGGTCTCGTCTTCACCATCCAAAAAGAGAAGGTGCGACTCGATCGTCCCGAGAGAGACCCCGAGACGATCCTTTTGAAAGACATGCGCGATGTCCGACTCAATCCGGTCTTTTACAGTTTCTTAGGCTACTACAAGGTCGTCATCCGCTACAGGGATTCGCGCGATCTAAGGAAGAAAGCCCGCATCCTCCTCATCAAGAAAGAAGACGAGGAGACGTTCACGAACGCCTTGCATGAAGCCCACAAGAAAGCCCGCGAAAAGAAGGAGAAGACCTAAAAAAAACACAGCCCGGAAGCCGGGCTATGTTCACGATTTGTCGATGAGTTTGAGTTCAGCCATTTCGTTCACGAGCGTCTCCATGACGTTTTCGGCGTCATCCCCCGCGACCGACAAGGTCACTTCGCCGTCTTTCGGGATGCCGAGCGACATGACTCCCATGACGCTTTTCATGTTGACGGATTCTCCCTTGTGGGTCATGGTGATCTCGTGATCGAACGTGGCGGCCTTCTTGGCGATCTGTGCCGCGGGACGGGCGTGCATCCCCGCCTCGTCGGTGATCGTGAGTGTCTTTTCCATAAGGTTTCTCCTTGCAAGAAGTTTTGTCTTGCCAACAGTCTATCACAAAGAACATCTTGAAACAATAGTTTGAAAAACAAAGCAAATTCCATTTTGAATCGCAGAAAGTCGCTCCCCAAGACGCTTTCAATCGTTTTTCGCACACCCCCTTCTGATTTGACAGTACACAAACGAAAACTTATAATTTTCATAGGGGATGATGAAAGAGGTGAACTCGTGGAAAGAAACATCAAGGAACGACACATGCAGATCGCCAAAAGCGCAAAGAATCATGAAGAAGCGATCGCCCTCGCCGCAAAGCCCTTGCTCGAGGACGATTACATCACGGCCGATTACATCGACGAGATGATCCAGGCCATCGAAGACCACGGGCCCTACATCGTCTTGGCCGATGAGTTCGCCCTACCGCACGCCCGTCCCGGCGAATCGGTCAAAAAGACCGGTCTCTCGCTTCTCGTGTTGAAGGAGCCGGTCGATCTGAAAGGGAATCCCGTCCGGCTTTTTGTCGTACTCGCCGCCAAGGATTCCACGTCCCACAACGAGGTTCTCAAAGCGTTGGCGCAATTCCTCATGGACAAACAGAACATCCAGGATGTCATCGCTTGCGAGAATACAGAAGACATCAAAAAGATATTGGACGAAAGGTGGTAGATGCGATGTGAAGGTCTTAGCGGTATGCGGCTTCGGAGTGGGCTCCTCGATGATCCTGAAGATGACCATCGAGAAGGCTTTCCGTGAACTCGGCGTGGAAGCCAAGGTCGTCAACTCCGACATCTCGGATGTGTCAGGACAGAAAGCGGATGCGATTTTTTCTTCACCCGACATCATCGGCGACCTCGAAAGAAGGTTCAAGTCGAGCGATGTCAAGCTCTACGGCATCAAGAAGTACTCCGACGTGCAAGAAGTCAAAGCCAGCGTAGAGAAACTGCTGGAAGCGAAAGACATGAAATGAGTCTCATGAACCGAAATTATCGAAAAAAGGAGAGACACTAATCCATGGAAGCTTTCCGTACGTTTATTGAAGGTCTTTATGCGTTCTTTGACGGCTTTCCTCCCGTACTCATAGGTCTTATCGCCGTCATCGGGCTCATCGCCCAGAAGAAGAGCGTCAGTGAAGTCATCCGCGGCGGTATCATGGCCGCCTTCGGTATGATGATCATCATGGTCGGCGTCAACGTCCTTGTCGGTTCCATCCTCCCCATCAACACTCTCTATGATGTTGCGGCGGGCGGGGAACTCGATGAAGACCCCGGCGTCGTCGCAGCCGATTTCATCTCCGACCATGGCGCCGCCATCGGTCTCGCGATGCTTCTCGGCTTCGTCCTCCATATTCTCATCGCCCTTTTCACCAAGGTCAAGACCATCTTCCTGACCGGGCACTTCCTTTTCTGGATGCCTTTCATCTTCGTCGCTGTCGCCGTGGGCGTCGGCATGCCCGAATGGGCGACCATCCTCTGGGGCGGTATCCTCTCGGCCCTGTATTGGTCCTTCATGCCCTATTTCCTGCGCCCCTATTCCCGTGCGGTCATCGAAAGCGACGATTTCACCCTCGGACACCCCTCCGCGATCCTTGCCCTCGTTTCCGCGACCATCGCCAAAT
>PUKL01000038.1 GCA_003552275.1 Mollicutes bacterium | reverse complement strand
CGTTCATTGTGTCCCCTACCGACAATCTCATCGTCCATGACGATAACCGCACCGATCGGCACCTCGTTCTTGTCGCGGGCTTTTTGTGCCTCTTTCAATGCTTCTGTCATGAACCGGACGTCTTTATCCATATCGTCCTCCGAAAAAAACGAAGGTCACACCGGTGTGACCTTCGTGTCTACTCTTCCTCTTTTTTCAGACCGTAACGCTTTTGAAAACGTTCGACACGACCGGCTGATTTGCCGTGACGCTGTTTCCCGGTGAAGAACGGATGGCAGTTCGAGCAAGTATCCACACGCACCTGGTCCAGAACCGAGCCGCTTTCGAACTCGTTCCCGCACGTGGTGCATTTGACAGTCACTTTTTTATAGTCGGGATGTATGCCTTTTTTCATGTCTATCGCTCCTTCCAGCGCAAAATACTGATGCGCTACGCTCAGCGATTATTGATTATATCAAAAAGGTCTTCCGAGCGCAAGTCGTTTCCACCAAAGGTTGTAGAAAATTCATAGACTTCCTTTCAAAACCGTTTCTCCATCTTGATCAAGGAGGTTCGATTCCCGCCGGAAGACATCGGGACATGTCGACCAATGACCCTTATCCGGTGTCAAAGTACCATGCCATGATGAAAGTGTGGTCTTTCCGCGGGTCTTCTCGGTGTGTTTCGCCTGACGATATGTTATAATCTCAATGGAGCCGAGAGAGGTGAAAATCATGCGCACAATCACCAAAGAGACCGTCAAAAAACAAGTGGCGGACATCCTTTTGGACATCAACCATCGCCTGGGGCCTTCAATGATCAGCGCCCTCGAACGAGCGCGTGATGAGGAAGCGGGCGGTGTCGCGAAAGCCATTCTCGAAGACCTTGTGGAAAACCAGAGTATCGCGGCGGAAGGTGTGTTCCCCCTTTGTCAGGACACCGGCACCGTGGTGGTCTTTGCGAATGTGGGCAATCGCCTGCATCTTCCTTTTTCACTTGAAGAAGCGATTGACGAAGCGGTGCGGAAGGCCTATCTGGAAGGACACCTGCGCCAATCAATGGTTTCGCATCCATTCAAAAGGGCCAACACGTTGGACAACACGCCGGCCATCTTGCACACCCGCATCGTGGATGGTGACAAGCTGCATCTGAAAATCGCCGTCAAGGGGGCCGGCAGTGAAAACATGTCGCGTGTGGGGATACTCAAACCCACCGACGGACAAGACGGTGTCGTGAAGTTCATCGTCGACACCGTGAATGAGGCCGGCGGTCGTCCGTGTCCGCCGATCATTGTCGGAGTCGGGCTGGGCGGCAATCTGGAAAAAAGCGCTCTTTTGGCTAAAGAAGCCCTCTTTCGGGATCTGGACGATGAAAGTCCCGACGAAGACATCGCCCGGTTGGAACATAGATTGATGGATGAGATCAATGCTTTGGAAATCGGACCGATGGGCGTCGGCGGCAAAAAAACGTGCCTGGCGGTGAAAGTCAACACCTTTCCCATGCACATGGCCTCCCTTCCAGTGGCCGTGAACATCCAATGTCACGCCGCACGACATAAAGAGGTGATACTATGATACGCCTCTCAGTCCCTGTACAAACTGCAAATCTGGAACAACTCAAAGCCGGTGACAAGGTCCTCGTTTCGGGAACACTCTACAGTGCTCGTGACCAAGCACACAGCCGGCTTCTGAAAGAGAAGGAGATGCCCCTCGAACTGCAAGGAGCCGCCATCTACTATGTCGGACCCACCCCCGCGAAAGAGGGCCGGATCATCGGAGCGAGCGGCCCCACATCCTCTTACAGGATGGATGAACTCGCCGTCCCTTTGATGGAGTCCGGTGTCAAGGTCATGATCGGCAAGGGGGACAGGAGCGAGAGTTTCCGTGAAGCCATGGTCCGAAACAAGGCCGTATATCTACTCGCGACGGGAGGAGCGGGTGCGCTTCTCGCCAGCCGCATCAAAGCGAGGCGTTTACTCCTGTATGAAGACCTCGGTCCCGAAGCCGTCTATGAGATGCGGGTTGAAGATTTCCCTTGCTTTGTCGCATACGACATTCACGGCGGTTCCATCTTCAAAGGGGGGAAGTGACTGTGGACACCCTCAAAGAGAAGAGCCTTCGTCTCCACAGGGACAAGAAGGGCAAATTCGAAATCCGCTCCAAAGTCCCCTTGAGAAATGCCGACGACCTTGCTTTGGCATATTCTCCGGGTGTGGCGGAACCATGCAAAGTCATCCATGACACCCCCGAGGCCATCTACACCTACACCACCAAGCAGAACACGGTGGCGGTGGTCACTGACGGTTCAGCGGTGCTCGGTCTCGGCAACATCGGACCTAAAGCGGCTTTACCCGTCATGGAAGGGAAAGCCGTCCTCTTCAAAGAGTTTGCGGGTATAGACGCCATCCCCGTTTGTCTCGACACACAGGATGTCGACGAGATTGTGGAAACCTGTCAACGCATAGCCCCCACTTTCGGAGGCATCAATCTCGAAGACATAGCCTCGCCGCGATGCGTGGAAATTGAGAAACGGCTCATATCCCTTCTCGACATCCCCGTGTTCCACGACGACCAACACGGCACGGCGATTGTCACGGCCGCTGCGCTTTTGAACGCTTGTCGGCTGACGGAAAGAAAGATGGAGGATTTGAAGATTGTGCTCGCCGGGACCGGCGCTGCCGGTTATGCGATTGCCAAGCTGCTATCTTCGATCGGAATCAAAAGTCTCTACGCTTTCAACAAAGAAGGCGTCGTCCATCCTTCCAGACACAGTTCATACGACGCCCCCCTACAAGAGCTCATCGAGAAAAGGATCGTCGCGGAGCCCCCTTCTGCCGCGATTGAAACGCTTGAAGAACTCATGCAAGGGACCGACGTTTTCATCGGAGTCTCGGTAGGCGACCTCATCGATGCGGACGCCGTCCGGGGGATGAACAAGGATCCCATCGTCTTCGCCATGGCCAATCCGACCCCGGAGATCGATCCTGCCGCAGCCAGAGACGCCGGGGCAAAAATCGTCGGCACGGGCAGAAGCGACCACCCCAACCAGATCAACAATGTCTTGGCTTTCCCGGGGATTTTCAAAGGAGCTCTTTCCGCTCGGACAAAAACCATCGACGAAGACATGAAAATTGCGGCCGCCCGCGCTCTCGCATATATCATCCCCGATGAAGAGCTGCGGACCGACTACATCATCCCTTCACCTTTCGACAAACGCGTTGTCGACCGAATCGCCACGGCGGTGAAAGAATGTGCCGCCAAACATTCTTGATCCATCATAACGCCAAAACAAAGCACCTTCCGCGGAAGGTGCTTTGTT